>NZ_JBFAPC010000285.1:0-3886 GCF_040675535.1 Patulibacter sp. NPDC049589
CGGGTCTCGAGGTCGATGTCGAGGTTCAGCCGCGAGTTGAGCTTGTAGCGGCCGACGCGCGTGAGGTCGTAGCCGAGCGGCGACGCCACGCCGGCCGAGGGTGCTGCTGCCGAGGGTGCGACGACCGAGGGCAGCGCGACCGCCGAGGGCGACGCGCCGGCCGACGCGGCCGCGCCCGCCGAGGGTCAGGCCTCCGCCGAGGGCCAGGACGGCGAGCCGAAGAAGAAGCGCCGCCGCTCGCGCGGCAAGCGCTCCGGCCGCGGTGGCGGGGCCGGCGGGCCGGGCGGCAAGCGCCGGTTCGCGTGGGACGAGGTCTTCCTGCGCCAGCGGCTCGAGCTGCTGCGTGCGATGGACCCGGACCCGGAGGCCATCACCTGGGCCGTCGACACGGCCGGCCGCTTCGACGTCGCCGACATCCTCGCCGGCGAGGGCTCGTCGGGCCGCGAGTTCGGCCGTCGCGCCTACGGGGCGGCCCCGGAGACCGACGACCAGGCCGCCTGGATCGTCCTCGCCGCCGTCCGCGCCCGCGACATCGTCTCGATCGCCCGCCGCTCGGTCAGCGGCACGCAGGACCAGCGCGAGCAGGTCAAGGCCGCCATCGAGCTCCTGGGCATCGCCCGCGTCAACACCGCGCTGCAGGGCGACCGCCCCGCGCAGCAGGTCTACGCCGAGCGCGCCCGCCGCGTCGACGTCACCGTCACCGGCGGCGAGGACCAGAAGGCCGCCTGGGCCCTCCTGTCGCTCGCCCGCCCGCAGGACGTCAGCTCCGCTGCGGCACCCCGGCGTCCCGCCGCCCGTCCGGGCGGACCCGGCGGCCCGGGTGGCCCAGGCCGCGGCGGTCCCGGTGGCTTCGGCGACCGCGGCGGTCGTCGCGAGCGACGCGAGCCCCCGATCCCGGGCGGCGTCTTCTCCGTCGGCGAGTCCGGCATCGGCGGCGAGCTGGGCGCGAAGCTCCGCGCCGCGCTGGCGCAGGCCGAGGGCAAGACCGAGGACGCCGCGCCCGAGGGCGAGCAGCAGGACTCCTAGGACGACCGGCACCCGGGCGGCCGCACGTCGGCCCGCCCGGGCCCGTGCCCGCTGGACGCTCGTCTCCGACGGGCGGCGGTGCCCCGCCGAACCGGGCGCAGTCGCCACGCCCACGCGTCGTGCCGTCCCCCCCGCCGCGCGTCGGGAACACCCGGGCGCAGTCGCGAGCGACCCTCGCCGTCCCCTCGCCCTCGACGGCGACCTCAGGACGGCTGACCCTGGTACCCGGCGGTCGCCGACCGGCCCGCGGCGCGGCCGCCACGAGCCGGAGCAGCCGGCGTCCGGGCCGTCAGTCAGCCCGCGGCGACCGCCGCGGGCCGGCTCACCACTCCGAGGGGGGCGGGATCGAGTCCAGGCCGTCGTCCGCGCCGCGGCCACCGGAGCGGACGCTGACGGCCTCGACGACCTCGGACTCCTCGAGGTCCTCGTCGTGGTCGCCGTCGCAGAGCACGCGGAAGTTGCCGGACACGCCGGCGTCGCAGTGGATCGTGATGCCGGGGAGGATCCGCTCGCCCTCGTCGAGGCCGAGGCGGTCCATGTCGAACGCGGACAGACCGATCCCGTAGGCGTTGTGGGTCGGGTTCTCGCGGTCGTGCGAGTTCACGGCCATCTGGAAGGCCTGGAGGTTCTTGGCGATCTTCGACGTATCCGACATGGGCGAACATTCAGCGTAGCGCGTGTCGTCCGTGCGGCCGAGTCGCCGGCGGACGGCCGGCGGAGCCGGCCCCCACGCGCGGACCCGCGGTACCCTCAACCAGCCTCCGGGCGCGTAGCTCAGCTGGTCAGAGCATCCGGTTTACACCCGGGAGGTCGCCCGTTCGAATCGGGCCGCGCCCATCGCCGCGATCAGCGGCCCGCCGACCCCGGTCCCCGGGGCCGCGCGGCGCCCGGCGGAGCCCCGGCCCGTCGCGGTCCGCGTGCCCGGCATCATGTGGCGCGATGACGCCGCGCCGCGCCGCCGCCCTGCGCCTCGGCGGCCTGTCCGTCGGACTCGTGGTCCTGTTCGCGGTCTTCGCCGTGGGCGGCGTCCTCGACCAGGAGCGGATCCGGACGTGGATCGATCCGGCCGGCGTCGCCGCGCCGATCGCGTACGTCCTCATCGCCGGCGTCCTCGGAGCGGTCCTCGTGCCGGGCGCGGCGCTGTCGGCGGCCGCCGGCCTGCTGTTCGGGGCGGTCGCGGGAGCCCTCGTCTCGTTGCCCGCCGCGGTCCTCACCGCCGTGCTGGCGCGCGGCGCGTCGGCCCGCGCGGGCGGCACCTCGCTCGACGACCTGTCGGGGGAGCGCCTCCTCGCGATCACCGCGTTCGCGCAGCGGCGCGGGTTCTCGGCCGTCGTCGTCCAGCGCCTGCTGCCGGCGGTCCCCGACGGACCGTTCTCGCACGCCTTCGGGCTCGCGGGCGTCCGCACCCGCGACGTCGCGCTCGGCACGCTCGTCGCGTCGGGGCCACGGGCGTTCTCCTATGCGCTGCTGGGCGCGAACGCCGACGACCTCACCGGCCCGCACGCGCTCTTCGCGGTCGCCCTGAACGTCGCGACCGGGGTCCTCGGACTGGTCCTGGCGTGGCTGGTCCTGCGGCGCGAGCGCGAGCGGCTCGCGGCCCAGCCGACGATCGACGCCAGCCCGCCTGCAGGCGCCGGACCGGCGACCGGCCCATCGGTCCCCGACGCCTAGGCGAGCGGGCGCCCAGGGTTCGGACGGACCGTGCACGATCAACGTGCCTCGCCGTCGCGGGGTCGTCTCGATCGCGGTCGCGACCACCGGTAGGATCGCGCCATGCCGCTCGACCCGCCGATCGCCGCCCTCCTCGATCAGATGCAGGCCAACGGGGCCGACGGCGGCCTGATGGCCGGTGGCGACGTCGCCGGGGCCCGCGCCCTGATGGCGCAGATGCTCGGCGGCCTCGCGTTCGCCGAGCTGCCCACGGGCGTCCTGGACCCCGAGCAGATCGAGATCCCGTCCGACGCCGGCCCGATCCCGGCCCGCGTCTACCGCCCCGACGGCGACGGCCCGCGCGCGACGCTCGTCTTCCTCCACGGCGGCGGCTTCGCGCTGGGCGACGCGGCGAGCTACGACGGCCAGGTCCGCGCGATCGTCGCCGCCCTCGACGCGGTGGTCGTCAGCGTCGACTACCGCCTGGCGCCCGAGCACCCGTTCCCGGCCGCCGTCGACGACGCGCTGGCGGCGACCGCGTGGGCCGGGGAGCACGTCGCGGAGCTCGGCGGCCGAGCCGACCGCCTCGCGGTCGGCGGCGACTCCGCGGGCGGCAACCTGGCGGCCGTCGTCGCGCAGGCCCGTCGGGACGCGGGGCTGCCGCTCGCCGCGCAGCTCCTGATCTACCCGGTGACGGACCCGGCCACGAGGTACCCGTCGCACGAGGAGAACGGCAAGGGGTACTTCCTCACCGCCGCCGACATGACGTGGTTCGAGCAGGCCTACGCCGGCGACCAGGACATCGCGGCCGGGCTGGCGGACGTCCGCGCCTCCCCCGCGTCCGGGAACCTCGAGGGCCTCGCCCCCGCGGTCGTCGCGACGGCCGGGTTCGACCCCCTGCGCGACGACGGCGACGCCTACGCGGCGGCGCTGGCCGCGGCGGGCGTCACGGTCCGCCACCTGCAGAACCCGTCGCTGATCCACGGCTGGCTCGCGATGGCGCCGCTGAGCCCGGCGTCGCGCGAGGCCCGCGACGCGGCGCTGGGGGCCCTGAAGGACCTGCTGGCCTGAGGCTCGGGTTCGGGGCCGGGGCCGCACGCTCGGTGGCGGCATGCCCCCGCCTCTGCCCCCGGCATGCCCCCGCCCTTGCCCCCGGCCGGCCCGCGCAGGAGGACCCGGCGCGGCCTGACCGGCCGGCCGCGGAGCGCCG
>NZ_JBFAPC010000286.1:0-3875 GCF_040675535.1 Patulibacter sp. NPDC049589
GGCGTCGAAGACCTCGACGCCCCGCTCCTGCAGGACCTGGACGAACGCGGCGTGCTCGACCTTCGCCTTCCGGACCCAGATGACGTCGTCGAACAGCAGCTCGGCGGCGTTGTCCGGGGTCAGGCGGCGCTGCTCGAGGCCGGGACGGTGGACGATCGCCTTGCGCAGGCGGCCGACCTCCGAGTCGACGCTGAACGTCGGCCGGGCCGCGACCGCGGCGGTGGCCGCGCCGTCGCGCCCGACCACGAAGTCGGTGACGGCGGGGGCGTGGGAGCCGGTGATGGGGGAGTCGGCGCTGAACGGCATGGTGGGGTCCTTCTGGTGGGAGGTGGGGGTGCGCGGCGCTGCGGCGGCCGTCGCGACGGGGCGACGGGGGAGCCCGGTGCGTGGGGGACCGATGCGGGTGGGATCGGTACCGGTCGGGCGGGCCGGCCGACGGCCGGCGTCCCGGTGCCCGGCCGCGGCGCGGGCGCCGGGCCGAGGAGCGCGGCGGACGGTCACGAGACCGCCGCGCCGACGCCGACGAACGCGAGGCAGAGGACCAGCGCGATGCCGAAGAACGGCAGGACGAAGCGCAGGTAGCGGTCGTAGCCGATCTTCGAGAGGGCGAGGCCGCCCATGATCACCGCGGACGTCGGCGTGATCAGGTTCACCAGGCCGGACGCCGACTGGAACGCCGTCACGGCGATCGAGCGGGGGACGTCCGCGAAGTCCGCGAGCGGTCCGAGGATGGGCATCACCAGCGCGGCGTGGCCGGACGACGACGGGACGAGGAAGGCGATGGGCAGGTTGACGAGCACCGCGACGCCGCCGAAGACTCCGCTGGACGTGCCGCTGACGCCGCTCTCCATCCAGTGCAGCAGCGTGTCCGTGACCTCGGAGTTCTTCATCACCACGGTCACGGCGCGGGCGAGCACGATGATCAGCGCCGGCCCGAGGAAGTCCGATGCGCCGGAGACGATCGTGGTCACGGTGCCCTCCTCGCCGAGCTTCGCCACCAGCCCGATGACGACGGCCATGACGATGAAGAGGACGCTCGCCTGGGCGAAGTAGAAGGACTGAAACGTCGGCAGGGGGAAGGAGGCCGAGAAGATCGTCTGCCAGATGTCCTTCCACGGGATGAAGCCGTAGATCATCAGCGCGAACGCCGAGAAGAAGAGGACGAGCACGAAGCCCTGGCGGCGGGTCAGCGGCGCGACGTCGCCGGCGGCGTCGTCGGCCATCGGCAGGCCCGCGGAGGTGAGCCCCTCGGGCCCGAGAACGGAGTGCGACGCGTCCCTGCGGACCCGGAAGGCGTAGCGCAGCACGTAGGCGATGGCGAGGCCGACGATCACGACCCACATGAGCAGGCGCAGCGCGATCCCGTCGCCGACCCCGACCCCCGCGGCGTCGGAGGCGACGCCGGTCGCGAACGGGTTGACCGTCGACGCGAGGACACCGGAGCCGCAGCCGAGGAAGATGATCCCGGCGCCGGTCATGCGGTCGAACCCCAGCGCCAGGGTCAGGGGTACGAGGAGGACGAAGAACCCGAGCGTCTCCTCCCACATCCCCTCGGTCGTCCCGCCGAGCGCGAAGACGCCCATCAGCACGACGATCAGGACCGCGGGGCTGTGCCGGAAGCGCAGCGCGAGCCGGCCGATCCCGGTCTGGATCGCGCCGGTCTTCATCGTGACCGTGATGAACGCGCCGATCGCGAGCACGAACAGGAAGATCTGCGCAGACCCGTAGAGCGTCCCGGTGTTGTCGACGCTGACCCCGCCGCGGTCGTTCTCGATGCCGTACAGGCCGTCGGTGGGTGCGGCCCACAGCTTCGAGAACTGGTGGACGACGGACTTGTCGGTGTCGATCCGGTGGTAGGTGCCGGGGACCGGTCCGCCCGTCTTCGCGTCGACGTCGTAGGCCCCGGAGGGGATCACGAACGACAGCAGCCAGACGGCGAGCAGCACGCCCGCGAGCACCGTGAAGGCGGTCGGGAAGCGGCGCGCGGCGCTTCCTGAAAGCCGGGCCCGTCCAAGTGCCGTACGAGAGCCCCGGCCGACGGATAGCGTGAAGGCGACCCCAGCTGCGAGGAGGATCGCCATGTCCGAGGCGCCGGTCGCCGAGAGGCCGACCGTCCTCGTCGTCGACGACGAAGAGGACCTGCGCGACATCATGCGCCGCATGCTGGAGCGCCGCGGCTACGCGACGCTGGTCGCCGGTGATCCGGAGGAGGCGATCTCGGTCTGCCGGGAGCACCCCGGTGAGATCGCCGCGCTGGTCACCGACCTCACCCTGCCCGGGGCCTCCGGCGGTGAGCTGGCCGGCGCCGCGAGCGACCTGCGGCCCGGGCTCGGCGTGGTCTTCATCTCCGGCCTGCCCAAGGACATCGCCGTCACGAAGGGCCTGGTCGGCGCGGACGCGCTGCTGGTGAAGAAGCCGTTCACCGCGGACGCCCTGTTGGAGGCCCTGAAGGCGGTCCTCTCGCAAGAAGGCTGAGCCGGCTTTGCCGTCCCGGTCAGGGGCGGTCGGGCGGGGCGGTCGGATGGGGGTAGGGCAGGGTCAGCTCACCCAGCCGCCACCGGGCCGGGCCGTCCAGCACCGGCCACCCCTCGATCCGCATCCGGCGGACCGTCGACAGCCAGCGCTGACGCGGCCCGAACGGGGACGCCTCGGTCTCCCACGCCCGGCCGAGCGCCCGCAGCATCTCGTGCACCGGATGCCCTGGCACGTTGTGGTGGATCAGCGACTTCGGCAGCCGCTCGGCGAAGACCGCGGGATGCTCGAGAACCGGCAACCGGGCCGACAGGGTGAGCGTCCGGGGCGTGCCGTGCTCCACGACCACCCAGGTGGCGATCCGTCCCAGCTCGTCACAGGTGCCCTCGACCAGCAGCGCACCGGTCGCGGTCATGGTCCGCCAGGCCGCCGTCACCTCCGCCTCGTCGTACTGGCGCAGCACGTTGAACGCACGCACCACCACCGGGGCGAGGCCGGCCAGCTCGAACCCGCCGCGCCGGAACTCCAGGCGGGGCGGGTCCGCGAACGGCTGGGCGGCGCTCACGCGTACCGGATCGATCTCCAGACCGACCACCGCGACGTCCGCACTGACCGCGGCCGCCAGGCGGCCGCGCAGCTCCACCGCCGTGACCGGCGAGGCGCCATAACCCAGGTCGATCACCAGCGGCCGCGCGGCCTCTTTCAAGAGCACTTCGCAGCGGTACGCGATGAAGTTGTCGACCCGTCGCAGCCGGTTGGGATTGGTCGTCCCCCGGGTGATCGCGCCGACCGGTTTCGGCACCTACTTCTCCCGGTGCACCTTGTGCTGGGCAGCCTGGGCGATCGGGCGGATCACCAGCCGGTCGATGTTGACGTGCTGCGGCCGGGTCGCGGCGAACGCGATGACGTCGGCGATGTCGTCGGCCACCAGCGGCTCCTTCACGCCCTCGTAGACCGCGGCGGCCCTGCTCCGGTCGCCGCCGAACCGCTTGAGCGCGAACTCGTCGGTCCGCACCATGCCCGGGTCGATCTCCACCACCCGGACCGGCTTGCCGGAGAGTTCCAGGCGCAGCGTCCCGACCAGCGCGGTCTGGGCGTGCTTGGCCGCGGTGTACCCACCGCCACCCTCGTAGACCACGAACGCCGCGGTCGACCCGACCGTCACGATCGTGCCGGCGCCGCTCGCCTCCAGCGCCGGGAGCAGCGCCTTGGTGACCCGCAGGGTGCCGAGCACGTTCACCTCGTACATCCATTGCCAGTCCTCGGTCGACCCGGCGGCCACCGGGTCCGCGCCGCGGGCCCCGCCCACGTTGTTCACCAGCAGGGCACCGAAGGTCGCCACAGCGACCGGTGCTCCGACGAGCACGACCGCGTCCGCGAGCACCGGCACGTCCACGAGCACG
>NZ_JBFAPC010000287.1:0-3833 GCF_040675535.1 Patulibacter sp. NPDC049589
CCTCCCGCTCACCGACCCCAAGACCGAACCCTCTACCGACCTCGACGACCTAGTTCAAACACGCCAACTTGAGCGGATTTCTTGACGCGGGACACGCGGTCAACAACGTGATCGACGAAGTTACCCGGAAGGTGGGAAGCAGCAATGGCGCCGGACGGCACCGCGCTGGAACGCCGCCGGCGCCCGTACGAGCTACGCGGACGGAGGTTGCCGTGGCGCAGGCGCAGAAAGCCGTCGGCGCTCTTCGTGCCGTCATCCGGACGCTCTTTGCCGCGCCGTCCATAGAAGCCACTCGCCCGGGGGGAACGAACGGGAGTGGCTGTGAAAGTGCGCGGAGCCCGCGCGAGGTGTTTCTCTGTCACACCCGTCAAAACCCCGACAAGAGCGCCAAGCTTGCTGAGTCCGGTGTCAGTGAAGCGCAACACTCTGAAGGTGAGCTACTCGGCCTGATCGGCCGCCAGGCGCTCGACGGCGTAATCACGGTCGGCGCTGCGGCTGCCGCGGACGGGTTGGGATCGCTCGCGGTCCGAGGAGCGACGTCGGTGGGCGGGCGCCTTTTGGCCCCAGCTGTTCGCGGGACGGGGGGCTTCCTTCGAGGAACTGAGGGCAATGCCGGGCTGGTCCCTCAGGGGGTGGCAGACGCGCTTCGAAGACAGACCTTCCGGTCCCCGAGCGAGTTCCGGTCCACGTTCTGGACCGAAGTCAGCAAAGACCCTAAACTGATGAAGAGCTTTAGCCGATCCAACCAGACGCTGATTGAGCGCGGGAATGCCCCATTCGTTGCCCGGACGCAGCAGTTCGGTGGCCGCAGACGCTACGAATTGCATCATCGGGTCCCTGTCGGGCGTGGCGGCGACCCATATGATCCGGACAACATTATTGTCGTGACGCCGCGGTACCACCGCGACGTTTGAACCGGGACTATCACTACGGCGGGCGACGTCCGCGATAGGAAGCATCGGTATGGAGACGAAAGAGTTGATCAAGATCGTCGAGCGGATCCAGTCGGGAGACTACGAGTCCGACGAAGAACTGGACGCTATGGTCGATCTGTTCGTGCGCCACGTCGCGCATCCCGCGGCCTCTGACCTGATTTTTCACCCACAGGTCGATCCTCGGACTGGGCAAGAACCGTCTGCGGCCGAGATTGTGCGTCAGGCGCAGGACTACCGTGCTATCGAGTTGTGAGACCACGAACCTCCGTGCGACGAGTCCAGGCCTGAGAAGTGACCACCGACCTCCCGATTTCCGACGCAGCTTGCGAGGTGTTGGCTGCGGCCGTGACTCGAGTGGGTGACGGCCAAGAGGTACCTTTGACGCTTGAGGACGCACGCGAGGTCCTTCGGTCCGTCGTGCCCGTCCTCGTCGCAAGCATGGTGGCCAGCCCGGAAACAGTTCTCCGCGCTGCAGTGTCATTGTTCGCTCTAAGCCGCTTCGAGGGCGGCCGTGTGTGGCCCGCCGACGAGCCTTTTGACGAGGACACGCCAGAAGGGGGCATGGCGTGGAACCAAGCAAAAGTGGCGCTTGAGGCGGCCCTCATCGGCATCGAGTTCACAGGACGTCAGGCTCACGTCGACCACGAGGGTGCAGATTGACGCCGACGCAGACTTGATCGCGCGAGGCGTGATCGACGGCGCGCGGTGGCACTTCTTCCGGGGCGCATCGCCGGAGATTGAGCAGTATCTGACTACTCGGGCATCCTTCATACGTTCACCCCTGATGGACTACAACTTTTTTGAGACGCTGAGCAGCGTTGAGGCAGAGCGGCATCTCACGCAATTCTTGGACGTGGAGCATCGCGAAGTACGTTTGATGCTTGAGCAACTCGACGGGGCCGAGATTGGCGTTGCTTACTCTCCCGAGTCGATCTTGCACTTCTTCGAGTCTGTCCGAGAGCACGTGACGGTCCACATAGTCGAGCCCCCTGAGGGGACGCCAGCGTGGCTTGTCGAGGCGACAAAACAAGACCATGGCGGATTTCGGGCACTCGACGAGGAGTCACAAATCCTGGCCTTGCGTGCCGCGTTCTACCTCGGCCAAACGCTCGTGAGCACGTACCCCGGGCTCAGTTGGGCGCTCGGAAGGCCCGGCCGAGCCGAGTTTCAGCAGCCGGTCGTCACCGGCCTGCGAAGTGATCTCGACCTCGCACCACTTGCAATCGCCGAGAACATGCTCAAACAGCGAGACGACGATGCCTTCCGGACGAGGGTCACGACGGCCGTCAAGGTCTGGAGGGAGTCTGTGTAGTTGTGTTTGGCGGTCCCATCCAGATCCGGAGCCTGGCCGAGTTGTCCCAGTATCCGGCACGCAACCCGAAGCACGGGTTTCCAGAAGGGACGCAGCAGGACCGCTCGCGGATCCGCAGTGGGCGTTCGCCGCCATTCCCGGGGTCCCGGCGACGAACAGCAGGGCCCGAGGTTGGCGGGCGTCGGGTGTATCAGCGGGACGACCTCATCGACCCGTTGCGAACCAATGCACGCGGTGAATCGAGCATCTCGCTGATGCAGCGCGGGCGTGCGCCGATCGGCGCTGACGGGAACCGATTCAGCTGCACCATCTGACACAGCGCGAACCGGGATCCGTCGCCGAAGTCGCCCAGAGCTTCCACCAGTCGAACAGTTCGGTGCTACACATCAATCCCTCGAATACGATCCCATCGGGGATCGACCGTGGAGCATTCCAACGGTTCAAATCCGACTACTGGAAGAAGCGTGCCGGAGATTTCGAGTAACCCGTGAGCACGGCGATGCGCAGTTACGAGCAAGCGCGTGCGCTCGTCGAGGAACATCTCGACGAGGCTGAGTTTGAGAGCCAGCCGGAGGATCGTGTCGCGCGAGCGGAGCGGGAGCTGGGTGTCAGGTTCCCGCCGTCCTATCGGCAGTTTCTGCTTGACCTTGGCGCGGGCGGCGTCGGGGGCGAAGAGATCTACGGGCTCGTCAACGACGACTTCGAGGATGTACGGCCACCGCAGGCCGTCGGCTTGACGCGCGAGTTTCGGCGCGACGGCCAGGTTTCCGAGGACCTGGTCGTGATCTACAATCTCGGGAAGGGCAGCTACTTCGCGCTTGACACTCGGGCCGCAGGAGACGATGGGGAGGCGCCGGTCGTCGCCTTCACCCCAGGCATTCATAGCGCAGGTGATGAACTGCAAATCGTCGCGCCCGACTTCGGGGCGTTCTTCCTGGAAACGGTGCGAGCCGATCTCGGCTGAGCGACGGATGGCGCCTAGTAGTGCTTGGTAGTTGGGTGAAGGATTGCGTGGCGGTCTGTCGAACGCGGTGGCATGGTTGCCGTTATCAGTCCCGCCGATCGCAGAGCCGAGGAACTCGAGAGCGCAGTGCGCGCCGGTACCGCAGGCGAGGTTCGAGACAGGCTGGAGGCCCCTGAAGTCGTGCTTGACGAGCCCATCCAGCGACACGAAGCGAGTCGTCGGCGTTAGAGCCGGTGCGTCGGCAGACGGCGCCGGCCAGTCAGGACATCGATACGACCGAAGTGAGGGCGGGCGACGCCCATCCCTAAGGTCTAGATTTAGTTAGTTTACGTAATTATCAGATTCCGAAAGAGAGCGGACAAGCTCGTCATACATCGGGAACAACGGGAACGACGAAAAGCCAGTTTCGTTTCCGCGATGACGCTGATCAAGCAGTACTTGATGCGGCCGCATATGCTGATAAAGCCGGGCTCTGGATCAAAAACAAAGCCAAAGTGTTCGTTGAGAATGGTCCGGTTGGCCGACTCGGCCGGAGTCAAGTCGCGTTTTGTGGTGTAGCTCGGTTTCGTGATCGAGAGTGGTTCGTGGTCGGAGGTCGTGGGTCGCGTGGTGCCCGGCCCGC
>NZ_JBFAPC010000288.1:0-3827 GCF_040675535.1 Patulibacter sp. NPDC049589
GGGAGCGCGTCTTCGACCTCTACTGCGGCTCCGGCTCGCTCGGCCTGACGCTCGCGACCAAGGCCGGCGAGATCATCGGCGTCGAGATCGTGAAGAGCGCGGGCCCCGTGTCCGGGCGACGCACCGCACTCGCTCCCGGGGCGGGCCCGTCGGGCGCCGGGACACCGGCGGCCTCGTCCCCCGGTGTCGCGTCCCCCGCGTTCCCCGGCGACGCGTCGCCCTCGTCCCGCGACGCCGGCCGCACCCCACCCGGTGCCGCGGCCGACCACGCCGTCCCCCGGACCGGCGGACCGCCGCCCTCCCGGCGCGCGGCCCCGAGGCTCATCAGGTGCACCGCCAGGCGGTCGGGGATCACCGCGGCGAGGCCCGCCCAGAACGGAAGGCCGATCCACAGGCCGAGGACGCCGACGGTCGACGTGTCGGCCAGGTCGTCCGCGACCACGTGGGCGACGAGGTTCGCGAGCAGCGCCACGAGGACGTACGCCAGCGCCCGACGCAGCGACGCCAGCGTCGCGACGGCCATCAGGATCGCGCACGCCGACCACCAGAGCTCGTTGCGCAGCGGCGACGCGACCGACAGGAGGACGGCGGCGACGAGCACCGGCACGAGCGTGCGCGAAGAGGGCGGCGAGCCCGAGGACGACGAGCGCGGCGAACGGGTAGCCCAGGAGCGCGCCCAGCGCCCCCGCGAGGTGCCCGCCGTCGACGAGCTCCGCCGGAGACCGCTCGGCGAGGAGCGCCGCGGCGCAGCCGACGTCGAGGAGCACGACGCACGCCCACACCGTCCGCGGCCGGGCCACGACCGCCGCGAGCCCGATCGACGTGAGGGTCACCTGCACGTACGGCCCGGCGGGCGCTGGTCGGGGAGCCGGGTCCGGGGCCACGGCGCCATTCTCCCCGACCCTCCCGCGGGACGATCGCGGGTTCCCACGACCCGAGTACGGCGTACGCCGGAATCGGAGCGGGGCGGCGCCGGCCTACGCCCCCGGCGGAGCGGCCCCGGCGCGACGAGCGCGCCGGAAGGCCCAGAGCTGGTCGCCGCCCGACCAGGCGGCGAAGATCAGGCCGCCGATCGTGCCCGTGACGGTCATCAGGACGCCGGCGGCGGCGGTCGCCGCGACGCCCTCGCTGCCGAGGATCAGGACCGCGGCGGCCGCGCCGGCGGCGGGCCCGGTCGGCAGCTGCGCCAGCGATGCGACGGCGATCAGCACGGCCACGCCGTCCCAGAACGAGGCGTCGACCCCGACGGCGCGCAGCAGCATCCAGTTGCGCACGACCTGGCAGAGGATCGAGCCGATCAGGGCACCCGTCAGGAGCGCGGCGCCCCGCGGATGGCGCAGGACGGTGAGCCCGGCCCACGCGTGGTGCGTCGAGCGGTGCGACAGGCGGCGCATGCCCCAGCCGATCAGGAACGCCAGCCCGAACGCCGCGATCGGCGACCACCACGGGATGCCGAGCGGGCCGACGAGCGTGAACGACCCGACCGCGGCGAACATCAGCTCGACGGCGACGATCGGGAGCTCCGCGGCGATCAGCGTCGGGATCTTCGGCGTGACCTCGGGCGAGGACTTGCGCAGGGCCGCGATCCGCATCGCCACCCCGAGCTGGCCGTTGATGATCGAGCCGAGCACCTGCATCGCGGACGCGCGGAACAGCACACGGCGGGAGACCTTCGCCCCCGCGGCGCGGACGGCCTGGTGCCACGACTCGCTGCGCCCGACGAGCCCCAGGACCTGCAGCGCGGAGGTCGCGACGAGGATCCCCAACGGTACGTCGGAGATCGCGGTGCCGAACTCGTGCCGGCGCTTCCACAGCAGCGCGAGGATCACGCCGGCGGTGACCAGCGACCCCACGATCAGGATCGCCTTCTGGTGGCGGCGGGCCGCCGCCGTCAGCCGCGACCAGGACGACGGGACGGCAGGCGGCTGGGCGGTGGCGTCGGGCACGACGGCCATCACGGTACCGCCGTTCCAGGCGGCGAACGACGATGAGCGGCGACGCGCCACGGTGCGGCGGGCCCGGCCCGGCCCGGCCGACCGCGCCGCGGGGCCGACACCCACCACGCCCACCAGCGGACCTTCCTGGGAGGTACCGATCCTGGTGACCACCGCCGGCCGGGCCCTCCCGCCCACCAGGCCTGGGCACGAGCACCAGGAAACCCTCCTGGGAGGAACGGAATCTGGTGGCGGCCGCCGGGCGGGCCCTCCCGCTGACCGACCCCCCGCCCCGTCACCAGCAAACCTTCCTAGGAGGTACCGATCCTGGTGACCACCGCCGGCCGAGCCCGGACCCCGGGCTCGATGCCCCTTGCCCCGCCGAGACCCACTGGCTGCGCCCCGCGAACCCGGATACCGTGGCGCCCATGCGATCAGCCGTCGCCCCGCGCCCACGCGCCGTCGTCCGCCGGAACGTCACGGCCCGACCACTGCTCGCCGCCCTCGCGGCCCTCGCCGCCGGGGTCCTCGCCGCCCCTGCCCACGCCGCCCCGGTCGTGCCCCCGATCCCGCCGCCCGGATTCGGCGTCGCCGTCTACCAGGCCCAGCTCGACCCGTCCGGCGACCCGGTGCTCACCGCGATCGCGGAGGACCGCGCCGCCACCGTCTCCTGGTACGCGTGCGACCCGGAGTGCGGGGCCGTGATCGGCACCGAGTCGCTGCTCCGCCCCGGGCCGACGCCCGCGGGCACGACCTTCGAGGTGCGCGCGACCGTCGCCGGGACGCCGCGGACCGCGAGGTCGGCCCCGTGGCGCGGTCGGACGGCGAGCGTCACGCCCCCGGCCCTGGCCGGGGAGCTCCGGATCGGCCGGACGGTCACGCCGCTCGCCGGCACGTGGTCCGGCGGCTGGGACGCCGGCGTCGACGTCCTCGACGTCCGGGCCTGCCGCACGGCCGACGGAACCGACTGCCGCACGATCTCCTCGCCATCAGGCGGGGACTCCTTGGCGATCGACCCGGTCTACGCCGGCTGGTACCTCGGCGCGGTCGACCGGCGCTACGGCCCCGACCCCTCGCTCGGGGGCGTGCCGTGGCTCGGCCCGACGTTCGGCGCCCTCGCCACCGACCCGGGCGCCGTCGCCGCCCCCACGGTGGCGCTCGGCCCGCTCGTGGGCCCCGTCCCGGCCGCCCGGCCCGGGACGCCGCCGACGATCACCGGCCGCCTCGCCGCCGGCGTCACGATCACCGCGACCCCCGGCACCTGGCCCGACGCGCCCGACGACGGGCTCGTGGCCACCGGCCTGCGGGCCTGCCCGACCCCGAAGGACGACGCGCGCTGCCGGGTGCTCGCCCGCGCGAACGACGACGAGGTCGCCACCGCCGGCCGCGGCCGGGCGACGCTGGGCACGCAGCTGCTCGGCTGGTACGTCGGGGCGTTCGAGCGCCACGGGAGGTCGAACGGGTTCCGCAGCTCCTTCGACCCCGGCGACCCGGCGCGGGACGCGCTGCCCGTCGCCGGCCCGACGGTCGTCGTGGGCCCGCTCTCGCCCACCCCGGTCCGGCTCGCCAGGACGCCGCGCGTGCATCTGCGGTCGACCGCGGCGACGCGGGGCACCCGCCTGGACCTCGGCCGCGTGCGCTGCACCGGCCGCTGCGTCGTCCGGCTGACCGTCAGCGGCGGCGGCCGGACGGTCCGGCGCGTCACCGCGGCCCGCGGCGACGCCGCCGTCACGGTCCGCCGGGCGTCGTTCCCGCGGCGGACGACCCGGCTGCGGGTGCGGATCCGCGTCGACCACTCGACGGTCGACGTGCGGCGGGCCGTGCGGGTGCGCTGACGCGTCGGGCCGCGCGCGTCCCGCCGGCGGCGGCGCCGACCGCGCCCCCCCGGGGGGC
>NZ_JBFAPC010000289.1:0-3794 GCF_040675535.1 Patulibacter sp. NPDC049589
CGCGGACCGGCTGCTGCTCGTCGCGAGCGACCGCATCTCGACCTACGACGCGGTGCACCCCAACTCGACGCCGCTCGGGCTGCCCGCCGGCGCGGTCCGGGTCCGCATCCGTCGCCGCGCGGCCGGCGCGGCGAGCACGGCGCGGATGGCGCGGGGCTGACCTGCGGCCGCGGCGCCGGTCGTGCGGGGCGACCCGCGACGACGGCAGGGGTCGTACGGGGCCGACCGGCCTGCGCGCGCACCCCGGGGCCCGCCCGGCCCGGTGACGCCGCGCCGGTACCCTCCGTCCGGCATGGGCTACTCCGTCACGACCCCGATCTTCTACGTCAACGCCGCGCCGCACCTCGGCCACGCGTACTCGACGATCGTGGCCGACGTCCTGGCGCGCAACCACCGTCAGCGCGGCGACGACGTCTTCTTCCTGACCGGGACGGACGAGCACGGCGAGCCCGTCGCCAACGTCGCGGCGGACCGCGGCATCACGCCGCAGGAGCTCGTCGACGAGAACGCCCCGCGCTTCCAGGCGATGGGCCCCGTGCTGGAGGCGTCCAACGACTTCTTCATCCGCACCTCGGACCCGCGCCACAAGGCGGCCGTGCAGGAGATCCTCACGAAGGTGAAGGAGAACGGCTGGGTCTACGAGGGTCAGTACGAAGGCTGGTACTGCCCGAAGTGCGCCGACTTCAAGACGGAGTCGGAGATCGCCGAGGGCAACACCTGCCCGATCCACGGCATCCCGCTCCTGCGCGAGTCAGAGAACAACTGGTTCTTCAAGCTCTCCGCCTTCCAGGAGCGGCTCGAGCAGCTCTACGCCGACCGCCCCGACTGGGTCGTCCCGCAGTCGCGCCGCAACGAGGCCCTCGCCTTCATCAAGGGCGGCCTGCAGGACGTCTCGCTCAGCCGCAACCAGATCACCTGGGGCGTCGAGGTCCCGTGGGACCTCGAGCACGTGTTCTACGTCTGGTGGGACGCGCTCCTGAACTACGTCACCGCGCTGCGCTTCGGCCGCGAGGGCGAGGACCTGACGGCGAGCCACTGGCCGGCGACGCACGTCATCGGCAAGGACATCCTGAAGTTCCACACGATCTACTGGCCGGCGCTCCTGATGGCCGCCGAGATGGAGGTCCCGACGCGCGTGATGGTCGGCGGCTTCCTGCTCGTCGGCGGCACGAAGATGAGCAAGTCGCTGGGCAACGTGCTCGACCCGTTCGAGGCGATCGAGCAGTACGGCGCCGACGCGGTGCGCTTCTACCTGCTGCGCGAGGTCGCCTTCGGCTCCGACGGCTCCGTGTCGCTCGAGGGCCTGAAGCTCCGCTACGAGTCCGAGCTCGCCAACGACTTCGGCAACCTCGCGTCGCGCTCGACGGCGATGGTCCGCCGCTACCGCGACGCCGTGGTCCCCGACGTCGCGGTCGATCCCCAGATCGCGGCGTCCTTCACGGGCTTGGCCGACACGGTCGCCCGGATGCTCGACGACGGCCAGATCAGCCAGGCGCTCGAGGCGATCTGGGAGCGCGTCCGCCTGCTGAACCGCTTCGTCGAGACCACGGCGCCCTGGACGCTGGCCAAGGCGGAGAAGGCCGACCCGTCGGCGGAGGGCGCGGACCCCGCCGCGATTGCGGCCGCCACGGCCGACCTCGACCGCGTTCTGCGCACCCTGGTCGAGGGCGTCCGCGTGCTCGCCGTCCTGCTGCACCCGTGGCTGCCGGCGAGCACCGTCGTGCTGCTCGACGCGCTCGGCTCGCCCGACCTCGCCTGGTCGGGCGCCGAGCTCGGCACCGGCGCCGCGCACGCCGTCGGCGAGCTCGCTCCGCTGTTCCCCAAGGACCGGGCGGCCGCGTGACCTCGCGCGTCGCGGGGGCCGGCCGCGCCACGCCGGTCGCCGCCCGCCCGTCGGCCGCCGGAGCCGTCGCATGATCGACAGCCACACCCACCTGGACTCCTGCGAGCCGCAGAACGACGAGCTCGTCGGCAACGCGCGCGCGGCGGGCGTCCGGCGGATCCTCACGGTCGGCATGGACGAGGCGAGCAACCGCACGGCCCTCAAGGCGGCCGAGGCGTTCGACGAGGTCTGGGCCGCCGTCGGACGGCACCCCAACGCGGCGGAGGGCTACGACGCCGCCGCGGGCGCCGACCTGCGGGAGCTCGCCGCGCACCCGCGCTGCGCCGCGATCGGCGAGACCGGCCTGGACTGGTTCCGCGAGGGCGCGCCCGCCGACGACCAGCGCGCGGCCTTCCGCGACCAGATCGAGATCGCGCGCGAGACGGCGAAGCCGCTCGTGATCCACACCCGCGCGGCCGAGGACGAGTCGATCGCGACCCTCCGCGAGCACGCGCAGGGGGTCGTCGTGATCCTCCACTGCTTCTCGATGCCCGACCGGCTGCACGAGTGCCTCGAGCAGGGTTGGTACGTGTCCTTTGCCGGCAACGTCACCTACCCGAAGAACGCCGACCTGGCGCTCGCGGCCGCGACGGTGCCCGACGACCGGATCCTGGTGGAGACCGACGCGCCGTACCTGACGCCGCAGAAGCGGCGCCGCGAGCGCAACCAGTCCGCGTACGTCACCGAGACGGCCCGCTTCGTCGCCGCGCAGCGCGACCAGTCCTACGAGGAGCTCGAGGCCGCCGTGACGGCCAACGCCGCCCGCGTGTTCGGGTGGGGCTCGTGAGCGCCGGCGATGCGCCGGCGGGCGCCACGGGGGGGCCGGACGACGGCCCGACGGTCGCCGAGCCCGTAGGGCGAGCGGGCCGGGCACCACGCCGGACGGTTGTGGGTCAGGCGGCCAGCTGCACCGGCGTCGCCTCTGGGGCCGGTGCGGGCCGGTTCTTCACCAGCTGCATCGAGGTCTCGGAGAGGTACCGCCGGCCGACGAGCCATTCGTCGTTCTGCTCGAGCAGGACCATGCCGGCGAGGCGCATCAGCGCCTGGTCGCTGGGGTAGATCCCGACGACATCGGAGCGCCTGCCGATCTCGCGATTCAGGCGCTCCAGCGGGTTGGTCGACCGCAGCTTTGCCCAGTGTTCCTTCGGGAAGTCGTAGAACCCGAGGAGGTCCTCCTCCGCGCCCTCAAGCAGCCGGGCGACCTTCGGCGCGGGCCCCTCGAGCTGCTGCACGACCTCGCCGAGCCGGGTGCGGGCGGCCTTGCCGTTCTCGGCGGTGAAGATCTGCCGGATCGCGGCGGTCACGAGCTGCCGCTGCGCCGCGCCGACGTGGCCGGTCATGTCACGGGCGAAGTGCACGCAGCACCGCTGCCACCGAGCGGTCAGGACCCGAGCGATCGCGTTCTTCAAGCCTTGGTGCGCGTCGCTCATCACCAGCTGCACCCCGGTCAGGCCACGCGCTCTGAGGGAGTGCAGGAACTCGGTCCAGAACGCTTCGGTCTCTGACTCGCCGACGTCGAGGCCGAGCACTTCGCGGACGCCCTGTTCGTTCACGCCGTAGGCGACGACCAGGGCCTTGTGCCGGACGCTGTCGCCCTGACGGACGCGTTCGATCTTCGCGTCCAGCCACACGTACGGATAGCGCCCTTCCAGCGGCCGGTTGCGAAACGCGTGGACCTGCTCGTCGAGGCCGGCGCACATCCTCGAGACCTGGTCCTTCGACAAGCCCTGCAGCCCCATCTGCTCGACCAGCCGGTCGACCTTCCGCGTCGACACGCCGTTGACGTAGGCCTCCTGCACCACGCTCACCAGCGCCTGCTCGTGCCGCTTCCTGGGTTCGAGAAACGACGGGAAATAGGACCCCTGCCGGAGCTTCGGGATCGCGACATCGAGCGTCCCTGCACGGGTGTCCC
>NZ_JBFAPC010000290.1:0-3734 GCF_040675535.1 Patulibacter sp. NPDC049589
CCCCGACGCCCGCCAGCAGCCAGCGCGCGCCGTCGGCGCCGTGGGTGTGCGCGACGGCGCCGACGCTGCTGCGGGCCTCGCCGCTGTCGACGAGGCGCGTCAGGGCCTCGGACGGCGCGCCGTCCGGGAGCCCGAGCGGGCCGTCGGGGCCGAGCGCCACGACCACGGCGTCGGCGGGCGGATCGTCGTCCCGGAGCGGGGAGACGGCGGGACGCGGCGCGGGATCGGTCACCCCGGGGAGCCTACGGCGGGGAGCGGGCGATCCTGCCCCGGCCTGGCGCCTTGGACACCTCGACAGCGCGTGGACCCGCCGTCCGGGGGGCGTGCGCCTACACTTCCTACCCTCCGTAGGCACGCCCGTGCCGAAACGCGGCAGAGAGAGGAAGCGCACCATGGCCAAGACCGTCATCCTGAGCACCGCCCGGACGCCCGTAGGCAAGCTCGGCGGGGGACTGTCCACCGTCAAGCCCGTCGACCTCGGCGGCATCGCGATCAAGGGTGCGCTCGAGCGCGCCGGGGTCGCCCCGGAGCAGATCGAGCACGTCGTCATGGGGCACGTGATCCAGGCCGGGCAGGGCCAGATCACCGCCCGCCAGGCGCAGATCGCCGCCGGGATCCCGAACACGGTCCCGTCCGAGACGATCAACAAGGTCTGCACCTCGAGCATCCGCTCGGCCGCGACGGTCGACCTGCACATCCGCGCCGGCGAGTACTCCGGTCCGGCCATCGCGGGCGGCATGGAGTCCATGTCGCTGGCGCCGTACCTCCTGCCGAAGGCGCGCACCGGGTACCGGATGGGCCACGCCGAGCTGCTGGACTCGATGGTCCTGGACGGCCTGACGAACTCCTTCACGCACCGCCAGATGTTCGACGAGACCACGGAGGTCTCCGACGCGCACGGCTGGACGCGCGAGCAGCTCGACGAGTGGGCCGCCGGCTCGCAGGAGAAGGCCATCGCCGCGCAGGACGCCGGCCGGCACGCCGACGAGATCGTCCCCGTGACGATCAAGGGCCGCAAGGGCGACACCGTCGTCGACACCGACGAGGGCCCGCGCCGCGGCACCACCGTCGAGGTCCTCGCGAAGCTCCCCGGCCTCGTCAAGGGCGGCACGCACACGGCCGGCAACTCGCCGGGCGTCAACGACGGCGCCGGCGCGCTCGTGCTCGCGTCCGACGAGTGGGCCGCCGCGAACGGCAAGGAGATCCTCGGCGAGATCGTCTCCTTCGGCCAGGCCGCCGGCGAGTTCCCGAACCTCCTGACGACCCCGGGCAAGGCGTCCTTCCAGGCCCTCGAGAAGGCGGGCCTCAAGCCCTCCGACATCGACATCTGGGAGATCAACGAGGCGTTCTCCTCCGTCGCGCTGAACACGATCAAGGACCTGGGCATCGACCCGGCCAAGGTCAACGTCAACGGCGGCGCCGTCGCCCTCGGTCACCCGCTCGGCGCCTCGGGCGCCCGCATCATCGGTTCGATGCTCCTCGAGCTCCGTCGCCGCGGCGGCGGCTACGGCGTCGCCACCGCGTGCTCCGGCACCGGCCAGGGCGACGCCATCCTGATCAAGGTCTGACCGACCTCCCGTCGGGCGGGCGGCGCAGCCGTCCGCCCGGCCACGGTCCGTCGTGCGGCCCCGCCGCGCGCCGAAGGCTGTGGCTCATGGCGGAGCCCTGCGACCTCGACGACCCCCCGCGACGGGCTCGTCGTGCTCGGCGCCACGAACCACCCGCGGCGTCGACGCTCCGCTGCTGCGGAACGGGCTTTCCGGTGCGCTAGCGTCCGGCCGATGCGCGCAACGGTGATGTACGGAGCGGGAGACGTGCGGGTCGAGGACGTCCCCGACGCACGGCTGGAGGAGCCGACCGACGTCGTCCTGCGGATCACGCGTTCGTGCATCTGCGGCAGCGACCTGTGGCCGTTCAAGTCGATGCCGGCGGACGAGCACGGCCGGCGCATGGGGCACGAGTTCATCGGCGTGGTGGAGGAGGTCGGGCGCGAGGTCCGGACGCTGAAGCGCGGCGACGTGGTCGTCGCGCCGTTCGCGTTCTCGGACGGCACGTGCGAGTTCTGCCAGGAGGGGCTGCACACGTCCTGCGTCCACGGCGGCTTCTGGGGCAACGGCGGGGTGGACGGAGGACAGGGCGAGGCGGTCCGCGTCCCGTACGCGGACGGGACGCTGGTCCCGCTCCCCGTGGCGGAGGACGACGCGCTCATGCCGTCGCTGCTGACGCTGTCGGACGTCTACGGGACGGGCCACCACGCGGCGCTCGGCGCGCGGGTCGCACCGGGCTCCTCGGTCGCCGTCATCGGCGACGGGGCGGTCGGGCTCTGCGGCGTCATGGCGGCCCGGCGCCTCGGGGCCGAGCAGATCATCATCCTCGGCCGCCACGCCGTCCGGACGGACCTGGCGCTCGAGTTCGGGGCGACCGACGTCGTGGCCGAGCGGGGGGAGGAGGCCGCCGAGCGGGTCCGCGCCCTCACCGGCGGCGTCGGGGTGCACTCCGTCCTGGAGTGCGTCGGTCTGCAGGACTCGCTGGTCACCGCGATCGACATCGCCCGGCCGGGCGGGACCGTCGGGCGGGTCGGGGCGCCACAGGAGCCCGCGATCCCGAGCGCGCGGCAGAGCTTCGTCCGCAACGTGACGATCGGCGGAGGCGTCGCACCGGCCCGCGCGTACATCGAGGAGCTGCTGCCGGAGATCCTCGACGGCACGCTGCAGCCCGGCCGGGTGTTCGACCGGACGATCCCCCTGGCGGGCGTGGCGGACGGCTACCGGGCGATGGACGACCGCGAGGCGATCAAGGTCCTCGTCCGGCCGTAGGCGCCGACCCCCCCCGCGGGCGTCCGATCGGGGTGGGCGCTCGCGGCGCTTCACGGCACGCTCAGGCCGCGCCGCTAGGGTCGGCGCGTGTCCGACGACCCGACCACCGGTGCCCCCGATCCTGCGTCCCCGACGCCGGACGCCGACGTTCCCGCGGCGGCGCCCGGTCTGCGCCCGGCCGTCTTCTTCGACCTCGACAAGACCCTCGTCGCCGGGTCGTCCGGCTTCTACTGGGCCCGCGCCGCGGCGGCCGCCGGCCTGATCTCGCGCCGGCGCCTGGCCGCCGACGGCTGGGAGAACCTGAAGTTTCGCCTGCGCGGCTCCACCGACGAGTCCACGCAGCGCGTCTGGGACCGGGCCGGGGCGTTCATCGCGGGTCAGCGGGTGCGCGACTTCGAGCGCCTCTCGCCACGGGTCCTCGCCGGGCTGCTGCCGCGGCTCTACCCGAGCATGCTCGCGCTCGCGTGGGAGCACCAGGACGCCGGCCGCCCCGTCTACATCGTCACGGCGTCGACCCAGGAGACGGCCGAGATGGTCGCGCACGTCGTCGCGTTCGACGGCGGGATCGGCGCCCCGCTCGAGCAGCGGGACGGCCGCTACACCGGGCGCCTCGCGGGGCCGATGACCTACCGCGAGGGCAAGGTCGAGGCGATCGAGGCGCTCGCCGCCCGCGAGGGCTACGACCTGGCGGCCTCGTGGGCCTACTCCGACAGCGAGTCGGACCTGCCGATGCTGCGCGCCGTCGGCCACCCGGTCGCGGTCAACCCCGACCGCGAGCTCGCCCGCGTGGCCGCCGCGGAGGGCTGGGAGGTCATCCGCCTCGAGCGCCTCACCTCGCACCTGCGGACCGTCGGCGCGCTGGCGGCGCTGGGCGCGCTCGGGGGACTCGGCCGGGCCGCGGTGTCCGGTCGGGCGGCG
>NZ_JBFAPC010000291.1:0-3605 GCF_040675535.1 Patulibacter sp. NPDC049589
CATCCCGTGGTACGCCAAGACGAAGGCGTTCCTCAAGCGGCACAAGGAGATCTCGACGGTCTTCGTGTCGCACGCCCGCGCGGGCGGTGGTCAGCCGACGCGTCCGAGGATCGCCGGCCCGGGCGCCGTGCCCTCGGGGGCCACCCGGACGGCGTCGCGCAGCGCGGCGGTGGCGCGCTCGGCGGCGTCCTGCGTGCGGGCGTGGACGACCGCCAGCGGTGCCTCCCCCGGCCCGACCTGCTCGCCGCGGGCCGCGACCTCCGTCAGGCCCACCGCCGGGTCGACGGGGTCGGTGTCGCGGGTCCGCCCGGCGCCCAGCGCGCCGACGAGCAGGCCGACCGCACGGACGTCGACGGTGCCGACGACCCCCGGCTCCGTCGCCTCGACGGCGACGACGACCGGCGCGGACTCGAGGTACGACCCGGGCCGCTCGAGCAGGTCCGCGGGGCCCCCGAGCGCGACCACCATCCGGGCGAAGCGGTCGGCCGCCCGGCCGTCCTCCAGGGCCCGCCGGGCCGCGTCGTGCGCGGCGGAGACGTCCGGGTACAGGCCGCCGAGGACGAGCAGCTCCGCCGCGAGCTCGAGCGTCACGGCGACGAGCGCCGGGTCGTGCGCGGCGCCGGTCAGGTGGGCGATCGACTCGGCGACCTCGACGCCGTTGCCGGCCGTCCGGCCGAGCACGCCGTCCATGTCGGTCAGGAGCGCGCTGCAGCGCAGGCCGGCGCCGCGGGCGGTCGAGACGAGCGTCTCGGCCAGGGCGCGGGAGTCCTCGGGATCGGGGAGGAACGCGCCCGAGCCGCACTTGACGTCCAGGACGAGCCCGTCGAGGCCCGCCGCGAGCTTCTTCGACAGGATCGAGGCGGAGATCAGCGGGATCGTCTCGACCGTGCCGGTCGCGTCGCGGACGCCGTAGAGCCGCCCGTCGGCGGGCGCGATCCGGCTCGTCTGCCCGACGATCGCGCAGCCGACCTCGGCGACGATCGCCTTGAGCCGGTCGACGTCCGGGGTCGCGTCGTAGCCGGGGATCGCCTCGAGCTTGTCGAGCGTGCCGCCGGTGTGGCCGAGACCGCGGCCCGAGACCTGCGGCACCGCGCCGCCGCACGCCGCGACGATCGGGGACAGCAGCAGCGAGACCTTGTCCCCCACCCCGCCGGTCGAGTGCTTGTCGAGGATCGGCCCCTGCACGTCGACGTCGGACCAGTCCAGGACGTCGCCGGAGTCCCGCATCGCCAGGGTCAGCGCGACCCGGCCCTCGTCCGTGAGCCCGTGGATCGCGAACGCCATCGCCATCGCGCCGACCTGCGCGTCGGTGAGCCCGCCGTCGGCCAGGCCGCCCGCCAGCCGACGCACCTCGTCGGCCGAGAGCGGCGTGCCCTCGCGGGCCGTGCGCAGGATCTCGGGGACGGGGCGGCCGGCGCCCGCGTCCCGGGACCCGCCGCTCGGCCCGGGAGCGCGGCCCTGCGCCCCGGCGCTCACGCGAGGTCCCCCGCCGCGCGGACCAGCAGCCGGGCCAGGTCGACCGCCGCGTCGTCGGCCGAGGCCAGCGTGCCCTCGTGGCTCAGCGGCTCGTCGTCCATCCCCTCCGCGAGGTTCGTGATCGCCGAGATCCCGACGACCCGCAGGCCGCAGTGGCGGGCCACCGTGGTCTCGTGCACGGTCGACATCCCGACGGCATCGGCCCCGAGCACGCGGAACGCCCGGATCTCGGCGGGCGTCTCGAACGACGGCCCGAGGACCGCGAGGTAGACCCCCTCGGCCAGCTCGACGCCCTCGTCGGCCGCGGCGGCGCGGACCGCCGCCCGCAGGTCCGCGTCGTAGGCCCCGCCCATCGGCGGGAATCGCGGCCCCCACTCGTCGTCGTTGGGCCCGGCCAGCACGTTGATCCCGGAGTGGTTGACGTGGTCGGCGATGAGCATCAGCCGGCCCGGGCCGACCTCCGGCCGCAGCGAGCCGGCCGCGTTGGTCAGGACGACGGTCTCAATGCCGAGCGCCCTGAGCGTCCGGACGGGGACGCGGACCGCCTCGGGCGCCGTGCCCTCGTAGAGGTGCGCACGGCCGCGCAGGACGACGACGTCGACGCCGCCGAGGCGGCCCAGGACGGCCTCGCCCGCGTGCCCGGCGACGGTCGGGCGCGGGAACCCCGGCAGGTCGGCGTAGGGGATGACGACGGCGTCGGTCACGGCGTCGGCGACCGCCCCCAGCCCGGAGCCGACCACGATCCCCAGGCGCGGCGCGAGGCCGCCGGCGCGCTCCCGCAGGACCGCGGCCGCGTCGTGCGGGGCGCTCACGCCGGGCCCCCGAACGCGAAGGCCATGGGCAGGAGCTCGCCCAGCGTCACGATGGTCGCGGGTCCGCCCGGCCGGCCGAGGTGGACCGGCGTGTGCTCGTCGCCGAACTCCGCCAGGCGCTGCCGGCAGCCGCCGCAGGGCGGGCAGAGCTCGCGGTCGGGCGAGACGACGGCCGCCGCCACGATCCGGTCCGCGCCGGCGGCGACGAGGGCGCCGATCGCGCTGGCCTCCGCGCACTGGCTCTGCGGGTAGGCGCCGTTCTCGACGTTGGCGCCGACGACGATCCGGCCGTCGGCGGTCCGCAGGGCCGCCCCGACGCGGAAGTGCGAGTACGGGGCGTAGGCCCGCTCTGCGACGTCGGCGGCGGCGCGCAGGAGCTCCTCTTCGGCGGCGGCGGGCGGCGCGGGGCGGTCTGTCGGGGAGGCGCTCACGCTCCCCGATGCTACGCACGCCCGCAAGCCTCCTCCAGGCCTCCCCCGGCCCGCCGCGGCGGCGAGGAGCCGAGAGCCACCCGTTCCGCCGGACCCGGCCGCCGGACCCGCCGGAGCCGGGCGGCGCCCCGGCCGCCGCACCCATCGGTGCCGTGCCCCACCCCGTCCCCGCGTCCCGGCGAACCCTCGGCCCGTGCCCTGCGCCCCGTCCCAGCGGGCCCGCGAGGGCGTCTGCCTACACTCGCGTCGTGAGCATGGAGCGCGGGTTCTCCGATTCCGAGCCGGTCGGCCGGCAGGCGCGCGCCCGCGCCGATCGCCGCGACCAGCACGTCGGCCTGATGGGCGTCGGGACGCTCGCCTGCCCGTCCTGCGACTTCCCCGTGTCGCCCGGCCCAGGACCGCGCTCCCCGTCCGACGCCCTGACGTGCCCGGTCTGCGCGCACGGCGGCCGGATCCGCGACTTCCTCTCGATGGCCGCGCCGTCGCGCCCCGCCCGGGTCGAGGTCCGCCTCGTCGCCGGCCCGCGGTGGGCGCTGCGCGGGCGCTGAGGGGCTGCTCTCCCCCTACGGGAATGCCGGGCCCACGGACCCGAGGACGGGCACGCCCGCCGCGTCGGGGCCGACGGCGATCAGCCGGTCGGCAGACGTGGACGCCGGGTCGTCGGGTTCGGTACCCAGGAGGTACCGAAGTCGAGCCGCCGCCCCACGCCCGACCGTCACCGGGGTCGGGATCCCGGGCGGTCGTCGGGTTCCGTACCGAGGAGGTACCGAAGTCGAGCCGCCGCCCCACGCCCGACTGCCGCCGGGGCCGGGATCCCGGGCGGTCGTCGGGTTCGGTACACGCCGCAGAGCACCGCGACACCGAAGGTCAGGTAGGTCGCCAGCAG
>NZ_JBFAPC010000292.1:0-3594 GCF_040675535.1 Patulibacter sp. NPDC049589
TTCAGGAGCCCGCGCCACCAGAGCAGCGCCGGGACCGCCATCAGCGCGGCGAAGAGGATCGCCGACCCGAAGTAGCCGAGGTGCAGGTTCATCGCCGATCGGCCGCCCCGCCCCGTCGCCACCGCGACCCCCGCGCCCGGTGGCGGCGGCCCCGCGGTCGCACCGGGAGGCGGCGAGCGTCGCCTACCGCGAGCGCCACCAGCCCCCGTCGACGAGGTCGCGGTGCACGACGATCGCCCGGCCGCGGGCCGTGACCACCTCCCACATCCGCCGCCGCATGGGGCGCTCCGTCCACCAGCGGTCCTCGAGCAGCCAGGTCTCCACCACCCCGTCGACCGCCTCGCCGTCGACCGTCAGCGGACGGCCGTCCGGCGCCGCGCGGACGACCGCCGGCCGTGGCTCGCCCAGCCGACGGATCGTGCCGGGCGGGCCCGGAGGGCGTCGCTGGGATCCGGAGGACACGAACGCATGTTCGCACGCCCGGGGGCGGAGCACGCCGGGACGCGCGGAGCCCCCGAGCGCGAGCGCAACGCGGCGACCACCGGGGTGCCGGCGCGCCACCCTCCTCCCCGCTCCCCGCCCGGGAACGCCCGCGGACGCGGTACGGACGAACGAGTCCCCGGGACCCGGATCCGCAGGCGGGGCGGGGCCTCGCGGCCCCCGGCGCCGGCACCGCGATTCACGGCACCTTCACCCCGTGATTACATCGAGCCCTCATGGCGCGCCTCACGAAGGTCTTCACGGGCCGCGACACGCGGTACTTCGAGCTGTTCGAGGAGGCGTCGCAGAACGCGGTCAAGGCCGCGGAGCTGCTCGCCCACTTCATGCACGAGCTGCCCGACGCCCCCGAGGTGGCCCGGGAGATCAGCGCCGTGGAGAGCGACACCGATCGCATCATCCACGACATCATCAGCCACCTGAACCAGACGTTCGTCACGCCGATCGAGCGCGAGGACATCCTGGAGCTGGCGTCCGCGCTGGACGACATCGTCGACCTCATCGACGAGGCCGCGGACCTGATCCTGCTCTACAAGGTCGAGGCACCGATGGAGCAGGCTCACGGCCTCTGCTCGATCCTCGTCGAGGCGACCAAGGCGCTGGCCGCCGGCATGCCGCGGCTGCGGGACTTCGGCGACATCCGCCACTACACCGTCGAGGTCAACCGCCTGGAGAACGACGGCGACCGGCTCTCGCGCGCCGCGATCGCCGGGCTCTTCGACGGCGGCATCGATCCGATGGTCGTCATCCGCTGGAAGGACATCTTCGAGCGACTCGAGGACGGGATCGACTCGTGCGAGCGGGTCGCGAACATCCTCGAGGGCATCGTCATCAAGAACCGCTAGAGCGCACTCCTCCGGCTTCTCGCTCGCGTACCCGGCTGCCCCATGGCCTCCGACCTCCTCCTCGTCATCGTCGTCGTCGCCGCCCTGGCGTTCGACTTCACCAACGGCTTCCACGACACCGCCAACGTCGTCGCGACGTCGATCTCCACCCGCGCGCTGCCGCCGCGGCTGGCGATCCTGATCGCGGCCGTCCTGAACTTCGTCGGCGCGTTCCTCTCCCTGAAGGTCGCCGCGACGATCGCGGGAGGCATCGTCGACTCCGGGTCGATCACGCTCCAGGTGGTCTTCGCCGGCCTCGTCGGGGCGATCGCCTGGAACCTGCTGACGTGGTGGCTGGGCCTGCCGTCCAGCTCCTCGCACGCCCTGATCGGTGGCGTCGTCGGCGCGATGCTCGTCGCGCACGGCCCCGACGCGATCAACGGCGAGGGCCTGCTCGGCAAGGTCGTCATCCCGGCGCTCGTCGCCCCCGTCCTCGCCTTCGGCGTCGCGGGCGTGGCGATCCTCTGCATCTACCGGATCGTCGGCCGCCAGCGACCGGGTCCGACCGCCCGCGGCTTCCGCCTGGGCCAGATCGCCTCCGGGTCCCTGCTGGCGCTCGCCCACGGCACCAACGACGCGCAGAAGACGATGGGCATCATCACGCTCGCCCTCGTCGCCCACGGCTCGTTGAACGGCGCGAGCCCCGACGTCCCGTTCTGGGTCGTCATCTGCTCGGCGTCGGCGATCGCCCTGGGGACCTACTCCGGCGGCTGGCGGATCATCCGCACGATGGGCTCGAAGATCATCAAGATGGACGCCGCCCAGGGCTTCGCGGCCCAGGGCTCCGGCGCCGCCGTGATCCTCGCCGCGACCCACGTCGGCTTCCCGCTCTCCACCACGCACGTGATCTCCGGCGGCGTCGTCGGCGCCGGCGCCGCCAAGCGCCTGTCCGCCGTCAAGTGGGGCGTCGCGGGCAACATGGCCGTCGCCTGGGTGCTGACGATCCCCGCCGCGGGCCTGACCGGCGGCGCGGCCTACGGGATCTCGCACCTCGCCGGCGGCGGCACGCGCGGCCCGATCGCCGTCTGCGTCGTCATCGCGATCCTCGTGGGCTTCCTGCTGCGCTCGCGCCGCACCCGCACCCCGCCGCCGCTCGCCGAGGCCGGCGCATGAGGGCCGTCGCGCCGGTCGCCGAGATCGCCTGGAGCGACCTCGGCGAGGTGATCGTCGTCGGCGCGATCGCCGGCATCGGCCTCGCGATCGCGTTCGCGTTCCTCGTCCGCGGCGTGATCCAGGCCGGATCCGCGCGCCGCGAGGGCCGCGGCTCCGCGGTCCTGCCCAACGTCCTGCTGGCCAGCGTGTCCGGCCTGGTCTGCCTCGCGGCCGTGGTCTTCGCGGTCTACGAGATGATCAACGGCTGACGGCCCGCAGGCCGCGAGGCGGGCGTCCGTCGCCACCTCGTCCGACGCAGGAACTCGTGTCGCCCCGCCGCACGACCCCGCCCGGCGTCCGACGGGGCCTACGCCTCGAACGGCGTGAGGGCCATCCGCCGCTCCGCCACCCGCGACTCCGGGTCGATGCCCACGACCCGCAGCGCGCCCTCCGGGCCCGCGACCTCGCGGACCTGGCGGACCGCCTCCTGCAGCCGCGCCCGGCGGATCGCGGCGTCCTCCTCCAGCAGCGGGCGGTCCGCGGGGACCGGCGTGCCGAAGCCGTCCACCCGCAGCGCCAGGCGCTCGGCCGGCGACGGCAGCAGCGCCAGCCGCGGCCCGAGCGCCAGGCGGATCCGGGTCGCGTCGCTCATCGCCTCGCGCAGGACGACCCGCTCCTGCCACGTCCCCCGCTCGACCAGCGAGGCCTGCAGCAGCAGCGAGCGCACCGGCCGGTGGCGGCGGCCGGGGTCGGCGAGGACGCGGTCGATCAGGAGGCCCAGGGCGTGGCCGAGCTGCTCGCCCGACGCGGCCTCGGGCAGCAGGAGGTCGGCCTGCAGGCGGACGGTCGGATCCCGCGGGCGCAGCGGGGCCTCGCGCCCGTGGAGGAGCTCGTGCGCGTCGAGGCCGAGCCGGCCGAAGCGCGCGCCGACGGTGCCCGCGGGCAGGTCGCGCAGCTCGCCCAGCGTGGTGATCCCCAGGCGCTCCAGCGTGGGGACCAGGCGCGCGAACCCCGGGCGCTGGCCGAGCGCCGCGACGGGCTCGCCCGCCAGCACGCCCAGGTCGACGGGCTGCCCCGCCGCCGGCGTCGCGATCACCACCGGCCGGCGGACCCGGGCCCG
>NZ_JBFAPC010000293.1:0-3589 GCF_040675535.1 Patulibacter sp. NPDC049589
TGGAGTTCGGCGAGCTGGAGTTCGGCGAGGAGACGCACACCCTCGCCGAGTGCAAGGAGAAGGGGCAGACGTACTCGCGCCCCCTCTCCGTCGAGCCCGGCGTCGTCGACGCCGGGCAGCAGGACGACGAAGCGGTCCGCGCCGTGGCGGCCGGTGACGGCGCCCTCGCCGACGAGCTGGCCGACGAGCTCGGCGGTCTCGCGCAGGATCTCCTCGCCGTCGCCCGAGAGCCGGACGGCGTTGCGGGGGTCGTCGCCGTGGAGCCGCAGGACGATGACGCCGACGGGGCCGCCGACGAGCAGCTCCTCGAGGCGCTGCTCCAGCAGGCGGCGGTTGGCGAGGCCCGTGAGGCCGTCGTGGTCGGCGCGGTGGTCGGACGCGCGCTCGGCGAGGCGCCGCGCGGTGACGTCGGTGTGGACGACGACGGCGCCGACGCCGTCCACGGCGATCGCCGACGCCCGCAGCGCGAACCAGCGCGGCGACCGGTCCGACCGGCGCGAGTACTCGACCTCGAAGCGCTCGCGCTCCCCGGCGAGCACCGAGCGGATGCCCGCGGCGATCGCCCGGGACTGCGGGTCGCGGACGTCCGCCGCGGCCAGGGGGTCCGAGCCGATGCCGAAGCGGAGGCCGCCGCGGGCCTCGACGGCCTCGGAGCTCCGCCGCGCCCGGTTGACGTGCAGCAGCCGGCCGTCGCGGGCCAGCAGGGTGACGTGCTCGTCCATCGCGTCGACGGCGGAGCGGAGGGCCTCGAGGCTCGGGGCGTCGGTGGGGAGGGCGGGAACGGACACGGGTGGGGCGGGGGACGAGACGACGGGCCGCGGAACGGCCGGGGCCGCGGAGAGGGCCACCGGCGACACTACCCCTGGGACGGGGTCGGCATGCAGGGCCCGGCGGCGCACCCGACGGACGTCGTCAGGGCGCATGGGGGTCCGCCAGCCTACAGGTGAGAGCGCCGGCGGACGCGCGGCATCGGCGCCCGCGTCCGGTCCCACGGACCCGCGGGGCGGGACGGCCCGTCCTGCGCCCGGGTTCCGGGCTAGCGGCTCCGGGGCGGGGCCGGCGCCGGATCTCCGCCCTCGTCCGCCGCCGGCGCGACCTCGGCCTCCAGCCAGCGCCAGAGCTGGCGGGCCGGCTCGGCGCCGGATCCTGGCACGGTCGTCCGCGTCCGGCGGCGCACGGCGCGCAGCTCGCGGCGCAGGTCGACCCCGCGGACCTGGCGGGTCACGAGCGACCCGGCGTCGACCTCGTGCGCGACGGCCAGCGGCGAGAGCAGCGAGAAGCCGCCGCCCCCGGCGACCGACCGCTTGACGGTCTCCAGCGACTGGGCCTCGAGCTCGGGCTCCAGGCGGATCCCGGCCTTCGCCAGCGCGTCCTCCGCGACGGTGCGGGTGCCGGACGCGGGCTCGCGGGTGATCCACGGCTCGCCGACGAGCTCCCGCACCGCGATCGTGCGGCGCCCGGCCCAGCGGTGGTCGGCGGCGACGACGGCGACGAGCTCGTCCCGGCCGACGATCATCGTCTCGAGCCCCGTCGCCTCGCCGCCGTGCTCGACGAACCCGAGGTCGGCGTCGCCGTCGCGGACGGCCTCCAGCACCGCCGGCGAGTTGCTGATCCGCATCGTCGGGTGGAAGGCGGCGCCGGCGCGGCGGTGGGCCGCCAGCCAGTCCGGCAGCAGGTACTCGCCGACGGTGTGGCTGGCGGTGATCCGCAGCGTCTCGTGCCGGGCGGAGCGCTCGGCGCGCAGTAGGTCGGTCGCCCGCCGCAGGGTCTCCAGCGCGCGCCGGGCCTCGGGGTACAGCGAGCCGCCCGGCCCGGTCGGGCGCACCCCGTAGCGCCCGCGCTCCAGCAGCACCGTGCCGAGCTGGGCCTCGAGCCGGGCGATCCGCTTGGTGACCGCGGACTGCGTGAGGTCCAGCGCGTCGGCCGCGCCGCCCATCGTCCCGGCCTCGATCGCCGCGACGAAGGCCTCGAGGTCGTGCGTCGAGGGCAGGATCGGACGCTGCATCACCACCCAGTGTATGCCCGACGGGAATGGGTGCCGCGCGATCGGGTCCCGGCCCGGCGGCGGTCAGGCGCCGGTGCGCACGTCCGCGGTCGCGCCGGTGACGACCCGGTAGGCCGACGCCGCGTCGGCGAGCGCCGTGACCATCGCGTCAGCGACCGCGGAGCCGGACTGCGTGTCGAGCGTCATCGCGACGATCCGGCGGACGATGTGGGCGTCCAGCGGCCGGATCACGACGTCGGCCCGGCGGCCCGTCAGCGCGAGCTCCGGGATCATCGCCACCGAGAGCCCGGCGGCAACGAGGCCGAGGGCGGCGCCGTAGTCGTCCACGACGTAGGTGCGGTTCGGCGTGAACCCCTGGGCCTCGCAGGCCATCATCATGACCTCGCAGTCCGGGCACGTCGTCGGGGAGCCGACGATCAGCTGCTCGCCCGCCAGTGCGGAGACCGGGACCTCGTCGAGGTCGGCGAGGGGGTGGTCCGGCGGCAGCGCGAGCAGGAGCGGGTCGTCGATCAGCTTGTGGGCCCGCATGCCGGGGGGCGGGCCGAGCTGGAGCCCGAGGCTCGTGACGGCCACGTCGACGGCGCCCCGGGCCAGGAGCTCCTGCGCCGGCCCGGGCTCCACGAGGTCGAACTTCACCTGCACCTCGGGGTGGCGCTCGCCGAAGGTGCGCAGCGCGGACGGCACGAACGAGCCGACCGTGCTGGGGAAGGCCGAGATCCGGACCTGGCCGCCGCGCAGCGCGGCGATCGCGTCCATCTCGGTCTGGGCGGCGTCGACCCGGCTGAGGATGTCCTCGGCGTGGCGCAGCAGGGCGTCGCCCGAGGCGGTCAGGCGGGCGCCGCGGGGGGTGCGCTCGACGAGCGACTGGCCGGCCTGGCGCTCCAGCATCGCGAGCTGCCGGGACACGGCGGGCTGGGTGTAGTCCAGCGCGTCGGCGGCGGCGGAGATCGAACCGCGGCGCGCGACCTCGCGGAGGACCCTGAGGTGCAGGAGTTCCATGGGTCCCTCCGAGGGTAGAGTGCCGGATGGCCAGCGTCCATGCGGGTTTCGCATGGCCCCCATGCGCCGGAGGGGGTCACCTGCGGGCGCATGGGCGGCATGCGCAGATGCGATGGAGAACGGGCGCCCGACCGGGCAACGTGGTCCTCACCGACCACACCGGTCGAAAGGACCGACCCGATGACCACCCAGCCCTCCGCCCCCCTCGACGCCTTCCTGCGCGGCGTCGACCGCCGCTCCGACCTCCGCGCCGCCCTCCTGACCGGGGGCGCCACCGACCCCCACGGGCCGTTCGAGCTGCGCCCCGCCCTCGACGTCGACCGCGAGGCGCTCGAGCGGGTCGCCGGCCGCGACAGCTCCGTCGTGCCCGACGGCCCCCTCCTGCTCGCCGAGGCCGCGGGCGTCGTGATCGCCGCGATCGGCCTGGAGAACCGCCGCGTCGTGGCGGACCCGTTCTGGCCGACCGCCCGCGCGGTCGACGCGCTGCAGGCCGCGGCGGCCGAGCACCACGGGCCGGGACTCGCGGGCCGGTTGCCGGAGATCGCCTGGACCAGCGCGAGCAGCACCGCGGCCCCCAGCGTGGCC
>NZ_JBFAPC010000294.1:0-3559 GCF_040675535.1 Patulibacter sp. NPDC049589
GGCGCCGACGGTCCGCCCTTGCCGCCGCCCGCACCGGTGCCGCCGCCCGTCCCGGACCCGGAGCCTCCCGCGCCCTCCGGTGCCCGCCCGGCGTCGCCGACCGCCGCGTCCGCCCGCCCGTCCGGCAGGGCCGGCGGGTCGCTCCCGAGTCGCGGTGCGGCGGCGACGAGGACGATCGCGACGAGCACCGCGAGGACGGTCACGGCGTTCCCCCGGCGGACGCGGCGCAGCGGGCTCGACGGGGAGGGGCGCGGATCGGGCATGATGGGGAGACCCGGCGGGCCTCTGGCGCTCGCCCCCTCGGATCCCCGTCCCGACGGATCTCCCGCGCCCTCCGGCCGGGCGACCGGGGCCCGGATCCTTTGCTACTGTCGACCGTCGCTTCACAAGCGCAACTCTCTTATGGCCGCTCCCGCACCTTCCTACGACCTCGTCATCCTTCTCCACGCCTCTGCCGAGGACGAGACGCGGCAGAAGCTCGCCGTGGATGTCGACAAGCTGATCCAGTCCGAGGGCACGCTCCTCGAGGGTCGCGAGTGGGGCGTGCGGCAGCTCGCGTACCCGATCGGTGACGAGGCGAGCGCCGAGTACCGCGTGTACCGCTTCAAGGGCCCGGCCACGCTGCTGTCGGAGATCGACCGCCAGCTGAAGATCAACGACACGGTGCTCCGTCACCGGATCATCAAGCTCGAGCGCAACCCGGTCGACCTGCCGGACCTCCGCGAGATCGACGCGCAGGCCGTCGCCGCCGCGGCTGCGGCGCCCGACGCCGGCTGAGCCACCCCGCTTCGCGCCCCGGCTCCCTGCCGGGGCATCGCAGAAGAGCCGCCCATCGGGCGGCTCTTCGCGTTTCCGGGGCCGGTCGGGTCTGCGGGGGCCGTCGCCTTCGAGGCCGGGTCCCGCCGCCGCCGTTCCCGCGGCGATCGTCATCGGGGTGGCCTCCGTTCGCCCGGCGACGGCGATCGTCGTCGGGGTGGCCTCCGTCCGCCGCGCGACTCCGTCCGCCGCGCGACTCCGTCCGCCGCGCGACTCCGTCCGCCGCGCTCCCCGGGCCACGCCCGTCCGCGAGCCGCGATGGACCCCCCGCGGCGCGCGACGTCATTCGTGACGGCCGCATTTCCAGGGGTTCCTGAACCGGCCGGCGAGGGTGCTGGCCTGCCGCCGCGGCGCATGGAATGCTGCGTCTCCCGAGGCGGTCTCGTGGCGACCTGCGTCGTCGCGGCACCGGCTCCGTGTCGAAGCAGGCGCGCCGGGTGTCGAGCCCCGCGCCCGCCGTACGTTCGGCCGACGCACAAGACGTACACCGAGGAAAGAAGACCCGCATGCCCATCAACCGCGTCACGATCGTCGGGAATCTCACCCGCGACCCCGAGCTGCGCGGCCTGCCCTCCGGTGGGTCGGTCTGCTCGCTGCGCGTCGCCGTCAACGAGCGCCGCAAGAACGGCCAGACGGGTCAGTGGGACGACGTCCCGAACTTCTTCAACGTCACGGTCTTCGGCAACTCCGCCGACGCGACGGCGAAGTTCCTGACCAAGGGCCGCCAGGTCGCCGTCGACGGCCGCCTGCGCTGGCGCGAGTACCAGGACAAGGACGGCAACCGGCGCGAGGCGATCGAGATCGTCGCGCAGGACGTCCAGTTCATCGGCGGCCGCGAGGGTGGCCCGGGCGGCGGCGGTGGTGGCCAGGGCGGCGGCTACGGCGGCGGCCAGTCCGACGACTGGGGCGGCGGCGGTGGCGGCCAGCAGAACGGCGGCGGCTTCAACGGCCCCGGCACCTCGTACCCCGTCGACCAGGGCGACTTCGGCGGCGGCCAGCCCGCCCCGGCCCAGGGTGGCGGCGGCTGGAGCAACGAGGCCCCGCGTCAGGCGCCGGCCCCGACGCCCGCGCCGGCCGACGACGACATCCCGTTCTAGGCCGGACGTCGGTCCGGGCGCGGTCTCCCCGGACCGGGGCCGAGCCTCCCGCACTCGCCCCGCGGTGATCTAGGGTCGGCCGATGTCGGCCGACCCTCCTGCGGAGCTGCGCGGTGAGCGCGTCCGGTTGCGACCGGTCACGCGCGCCGACGCGCCCGTCCTGCGGGCGTTCCTCGACGAGCCCGCCGTCGGCCGGTGGTGGCCGCCGCCCCCGGCGGACGAGGACTTCCCGTTCGACGAGCCGGACCTCGCCGTCCGGACGATCGAGGTCGACGGCGCGGTCGCCGGCCTGATCCAGGTCCTCGAGGAGCTCGAGCCCGACTACCGCCACGCGTCCATCGACGTGTTCCTCGGGACCGCGTTCCACGGGCATGGGCTGGGCCCCGAGGCCGTCTCGGTGGTCGTCCGGCACCTGATCCTCGACCGCGGGCACCACCGGGTCACGATCGACCCGACCGTGGCGAACGCCAGGGCCGTCGCCGCCTACCGCCGCGTGGGCTTCCGCGACGTCGGGATCCTCCGGGAGCACGAGCGCGACCACGCGACGGGCGCCTGGCGCGACGGCCTGCTGATGGACCTGCTGGCCTCCGACCTGGGCCTCGTCCCGGGACCCGTCCCGCCGCGATGAACCTGCGTCCCGCGATCCCGCTCTGCCGCGGCGGTTGCGCCGCTCCGACCCGCAGCGCGCCGACGGGCCCGTCCGTGGCATCCTCTCCTGTCCCGCTGAGGGGCACGGCATCCCGCCGTGCCCGGCACGACAGAATCGAATCTGATCCGCATGCCTGAGGCAATTCTTCTCCAGGACGTTCCGCAGCTCGGCTCCCGTGGGGCCGTCGTCGAGGTGTCCAAGGGCTACCTCCGCAACTACCTGCTGCCGCGCAAGCTCGCCGCGCCCGCCACGAAGGCGCTGCTCGACGACGCCGTGCGCGTCGCCGCCGCCCAGTCGCGCCAGCGCGCCGAGGCCGTCGGCCTGGCCCGCGAGCAGGCCGACACGCTGACGAACACGGTGCTGACCATCCAGCACCAGACGGGTGAGGACGGCCGCCTCTTCGGCTCCGTCACGAACCAGGACATCGCCGACGCCATCAAGGAGGCGCGCGGCATCGACGTCGACAAGCGCAACGTCCGCCTGGCCGAGCCGATCCGCTCCACCGGCACGTTCGTCGTCGACGTCGAGCTGACCGAGGGCGTCATCGCCAACGTCAAGACGATGGTCGTCACCGAGCGCTAGACCGCTCCACCCGGCCGGCGCCCCGCGCGCCGGCCGGCGCAGTGCCCGACGGCCCGCCCGCCCGGCGGGCCGTCGTCGTTCCCGGGAGCTCCCGGGGTCACGGACGTCCGACCGTGGGCCGTCGCGCCGGAACGCGGCCACGCCGTCGCGGGTGCACACGGACCGCGCCGCTCGAGACCGGCCGGCCGCGCGTCGGTCGCCGCCGGTCGGCTCGTCCGCCGGTCGGCGAGGTTCCCGCAAACTGGGAGCCGCGGCCCCGGGTCGCTCCGGATCGGCGACGGACCGTTGGTAGGTTCGACATCCGCTCCATGGCCCCACCCGACGACCACGACATCCCGCCCTTCGACGACGACGCGTCCTACGTCGACATGGATCCCGGCGGCTCGTACGGCGACGACGACGGGTTCGACGACGG
>NZ_JBFAPC010000295.1:0-3400 GCF_040675535.1 Patulibacter sp. NPDC049589
GCGGCGCGGTGGGGGGGTCCGGGGGGTGCTGGGCCCGGGGGGGGCGGCGGCGGCGCCGCGGGCACCCCGGACGGGGGCGGGGCGGGCGCCGGCGGAGCCGCGGGCGGCCGGCCCGCGACGTGCCTCAGCCGCAGAGGTCCTCGGCCTCGGGGGCCGCGATCGTCGGCGTCAGGCGCAGATCGATCCGGCGGGTGGTGCCGGCCGCGACGGGGAAGATCACCTGCGCGACCTTCGTGGTGCTGGTGGAGGTCGGCACCGGCGCGACGGTCGAGAGCCGCAGCTTCGCGGAGCTGGGCAGGCGGCAGAGCCCGACGCGGTAGCCGCCGCGCTTGGCCCGGACGAGCAGCCCCCGGACGCCCTTCGCGTCGATCGCCGCGGAGCGCAGCGGGACGGTGCTGCCGTCCGCGCGCACCGCCAGGACGGTGGACTTGGTCCCCCAGGCGGGCAGCCGGACGGTCGCGACCGATGTCAACGTCGCGCGGACGTCCCGCGAGACGTCGATGCCGTCCTCGTCGAACTTCTGCGTGACGTCGATCGAGCCGACGCCGCTGGTCGTGGTGCCGCGGGTCCGCAGCCCGCTCTGGAACGTGCCGCGCAGCGGGTGCCGGCCGTTCAGGTCGACCTTCAGGCTCTGGGTGCCGCTGATCGACAGGTGCCGCCCGGGCTGGCTGTCGAGGACGACGCGGCCCTTGACCGCGAGGTCCAGGCCGAACGCGGAGCGGGCGCTGCCGCCGGTGCCGGACACCGGGTCGCCCGCCGCGCCGAAGAGGCGCGAGAGCTCGATCCCGCCGATGTCGTCGGTCGGGTGGCGCAGCAGCACGCCGGTGGAGTACCGCTTGGTGGAGACGGCCAGGCGGCCGGCGTCGGGGTCCCACGCGTACCACGCGGGCGGCCGGATGACGCGACGCCCTCCGACCCCGAGCTGCGCGAGCCGGGCGGCGTGCGCGGCGAAGCGCGACGCCGTGAACAGCGGGTCGGCCTCGGCGGACGTGTCGCGCCCGACGACGCCCCACATGCCGCTCTCCAGCGTGCCGGTCTTCTGGCGCGCCGCGAGCGTGTCGTACGTCTCGAGTGCCCGCTCGGAGATCCAGGCCGCCCAGGACGGCTGGTTCGGCGAGCCGGTCAGGCGCCCCCCGGTCGCGAGCGTCTCGGCGCCTTGGAGCGCGAACGCCCAGTAGCGCGAGAGGTGCCAGCGCCGGGTGCCGAGGCTCGTGTCCCAGTTCAGCTCGCCGGCGTGGGTCCAGTCGCCGAAGAGGACCCGCTGGCCCCACAGCCGCAGCCGCGCCTCGTCGTCGGCCGACAGCGGCGCCATGCCGGCGGCGATCGCCTGGTCGTAATGGCGCAGGCCCGAGTAGACGAGGTTCTCGTACTCGCTGGAGGACAGCAGCGCGGGGCCTGTCGCGGCGGCCTCCCGCGGCGAGTAGATCAGCCCGAGGCCGCCGTTGAGGAACGGGGTGCGACCGGGGGTCAGCGCGGTGCGCGTGCCCTGCACGAAGCGCGCGAGCTGCTGCCGGTAGTCCGCGAGGTACTTCGGGTCGCCCGTGACCTTGGCCGCCGCCATCTCGACGTCCGACTGCCAGTTGAACTGGTTCAGCAGCATCGCCGGGTAGGCGAAGAAGCCCGAGTCCGCGACGGAGCGGATCGACGCGACGATCCGGTCGACGAGCTCGGGCGGCATGCCGACGACGTCGCGGACCTCCCACGCGGAGGCGAGCGCCGAGGCGACCTGCGGGTCGATGGCGACGTGCTGCGCGCCCGGGTCGACCGTCGACGAGGACCAGCCGGGGACGTGGCCCTGTCCGCCGGCGCGGGTCGCGGGCGGGGTCAGCAGCGCCGGGGCGCGCGTGAGGATGTCGGCGAGCCGGACGACGCGCTCGTCGTGGCGGGACGCGCCCTGGTGCCCTTCGCGAGCCGCCGCGGCGTGGACGGCGAGCATGTTGGCGTCCAGCCGCACGTCGTCGGTGTTGCCGATGGGCATGTAGGTGCCCTTCGCCTCCTCCCAGCGCGGGTCGAGCTGGGCCTCGCGGCGGTCGACGAAGTCCCAGAGCGCGGCCTGGTCCCACGTCTTGGCGGCGTGGGCGGGAGCCGCCGCGAACCCGGTGGCGGCGATCGCGAGGGTCAGCAGCAGCGCGGCGGGGCGCGCGCGGCGCGCTGACCTCACGCGCCCGTCTCGGGGCGGCGGACTTCCGGCTCGAGCAGCTCGGTGTCCGCGTCCGAGTACGGGGGCGCGCAGCAGCAGAGGAGGACGAGGTCGTCGGCGTCCGACCCGTTGAAGAGCTTGTGCGGGGTCCCCGGGGGGATCACCACGCAGTCGCCGGGGCGGACCTCGAGCTCCTCGTCGCCCAGGCGGATCCGGCCGGAGCCCGCCGTGAAGTAGTAGAGCTCCTCGGAGACGTGGTGCACGTGGGCGGTCGTCGCGCCGCCCGGGGGGACGCGCGCCTCGGCGAGGGACTGGTTGTCCGTCGGCAGCGAGACGGGACCCGCGACCTCGCGGATGGTGGAGCCGTCCTTCGTGGTGAAGGGCGAGGCGTCAGCGAGGTTCCCCAGATGCATCGGCGCGGACCCTACTAGCGGCCCCCGTCGCCCTGCGGCACAAGCCTGCGAGGTCTCGCAGGAGCCGTTCGTCGGCGCCGCCCGGCCGGGCGCCGGCCCGGTCGGCGCCGTACGCACGGCCGGCGCCGGATCGATCGTCCGTCGAGGCGTGCGCGCCGGTCCCGCCAGCGCCAAGGGCGGGCGGCGGATCCGCATCGGATGACGGCGGCGGATCGCCCCCCGGGCTCCACCTCTCGCGAGTCGCGGCGGCGGACACCGGCCCGACCAGGACCTCGCCCACCGCGCCGACGAGCGCGGCCGCCGTCAGGTCCGGGTCCTGCGACGGCAGCGCGCCGGCCGCGACCGCCTCGGCGAGGACGCCCGCCAGCAGCTCGCGGTACGTGCGCCGGTACTCGAGCCGGACCTCGTCGACGAGCGGGTCGACCGGCTCGGCGAGCAGCGCCCACGCCAGCGCGCGGTTCTGCAGCGCGCGGCGCGAGAACACCTCCAGCGGCGCGAGGACCCGGGCGACGTGGTCGTCCCCCGCGGCCGCGACGGCGTCCTCCATCGCGGCGACCTCCCGCCCGCAGACGTCGCGGAAGACCTCGACGAAGAGCTCGGCCTTGGACCCGAAGTGCCGGTAGAGCGTCCCGTTGGCGACGCCCGCCCGCAGCGCGATCGCCGCGACCGACGCGCCCGCGTAGCCGCCGGACTCGACGACCTCGCGGGCGGACCGCAGCAGGCGCTCGCGGGTCGGGGCGGCGTTGTCCGCCGGGTGCCGGCCCACAGGCTGCCCCGGAACCACGCCTGGACGACCTTCGCCGTGACGGCCGGGTACTTCTGCAGGAAGCCGTAGTTCGTCGTCGTG
>NZ_JBFAPC010000296.1:0-3395 GCF_040675535.1 Patulibacter sp. NPDC049589
GGCGGCGAGCGCCGCCCGGACGATCCGGCGCGCCCGGCGGGTATGGTCCCGCCCCCGCCCCGCGTGCGCCGCACGCCGGACGGGGCGCCCCGTCCGGATGACCACCAGCAGCTCGCCCCTTCCCGTCCGCGGCCTGGAGCTCGAGGCCGTCCAGCGCCACCGCGCCCTCGGCGCCCCGTTCCTCACGGTCCGCCCGCCGGGGGAGCTCCTGCGGATCGTGCTGTTGCCGGCGGACCACGAGGCCTCGTCGATCGGCCGACGGCCCGGCCAGGCTGTCGTCATCGACTGGGACGCCCGCGTCTCGCGCGTGCACGCCCGGATCGAGTCGATCGCCGGGTCGTGCTGGCTCCTGGACGACGGGGTGTCGCGCAACGGCACGTTCGTCGGCGAACTGCGGCTCACCGGGCGCCACCGGCTGGAGGACGGCGACGTCATCCGGGTCGGCGGGACCAGCCTCGCGTTCCACGACCCCCAGGCGATCGGCAACTCGATCACGGTCGAGGCCAGCGACGCCCGGCTCGCCGTCGAGCTCTCGCCCGCCCAGCGGCGCGTCCTCGACGCGTTGTGCCGGCCCTGCCGCCCCGGGGTCGTCGCCGCGCCGGCGTCCAACCAGCAGATCGCGGCGGAGCTCGTCGTCGGGATCGACGCCGTCAAGACGCAGATGCGCGCGCTCTTCGTGGCCCTCGGGATCGAGGATCTGCCGCAGAACCGCAAGCGGGCCCGCGTCGTCGAGCGGGCGTTCGAGCTCGGACTCGTCCGCGCCGACCACGACGCCGGGGTCCCTCCGACGGGCGCCTGACCGGATCCACGCTCAGCCCGGCCTCACCGATCCGCGGATCGTCACGACGCCGATGACCTTCGCGCGACCCGACCGGCCACGATCGCGTGGTCACCGACCGTCCTCACGTGGCCGATCGGCCCACACTCGGCCCTCGACGCCGACGTTCGAACGGTCATCGGCGGATCCAGCCTCACGGCCTCTCTCAGACGCCGCCGAGGATCACGGCGAGCACGATGACCCAGATCAGCGTGCCGATCCAGCCCAGGATCGTCCCGGCGAGCGCCATGCCGTGCCCCGGTCGCCCGGGCAGCGCCGCGGACTGCGACATCGCGATGTGGCCGAAGACGATCGCCGGGACCGAGCACAGGAGCCCGCAGACGACCAGGCCGACGATCCCGAGGACCAGCGAGACGACCGCGCCCCCCGGTGGCGCGGGGGCGACCAGAGCGACCGGAGCCCACGCGCCTGGGGCCGGCCCCGGGGCGAAGCCCGGCGGCGGGCCGTAGGGCGATCCGCCGGGCGGTGGGCCCGAGGGCGGCGGCCCATAGGGTTGCCCGCCTGGTGGCGGTGCGGACGGCGGCGGACCGTAGCCGGGACCGGCCGGCGGCGGGCCCGTCGGCGGCGTCCCGAGACCGGGGCCGGAGGACGGCATACCGAGGCCGGGGCTCGAGGGCGGCGGTCCTCCGGAGCCGGAGACCGGCCGGGCGAAGCCCGCGGAGGGCGATTCGCGGCCGGCGGGCACGGGCTCCGTGGCGTCCCGGGGCCGCAACGCGCCCGGCCGGGTCGGCGGGTCGTCGTCTGCCCGCGGATCCGCGGGCGGCTCCGCCGGGGCCGCCCGCGGGACGACCGGCCGCCCGAAGGCGTCCGTCGCGCCGCGCTTGGGCGGGTCGTCGTCGAAGTCCTCGAACCCGAGGACGATCCGCCGGTCCGTCATCAGCGGCCGTACGGCGGGGCCGGGGTGCCGACTGGGGTCGACGGGGGCGGAGTGGCGGGTCCCGCCACGACGACCACGGTGCCGGCGATCTTGTCGTGCAGTCCTTGCTTCAGCGGCTCGAAGAGCGCCCAGACAAAGTACAGCGGGATGATCGTGCAGAGCAACCGCAGGAAGCCGGTGCCCGAGGTCAGCGGTTGCCCGTCGACGCGCAGGACGCGGACGCCGAGCACCTGCTTGCCCCAGGTCTGCCCGTTGCGCGCGCCAGGCCTTCCGAGCAGGACCGGGGTGTAGACGAACGGCACGACCAGCCAGCCCAGCACGGCGAGGGCCACGCCCAGGATCGTCGCGCCGACGGCGGAGAGGACGAGCGCGACGGCGACCACGACGAGGTCGATCGCGAACACGATCGCCCCGTCGAGGAGCACGGCCGCAAAGCGCTGGCCGAGGCCGGCGAGCGGGGCGGCTCCCGGCGCCGGCGGCGGGAAGGAGGCCGGACCCGGCACGCCGGGAGCGGGGGCCGGCGCGGCCACCCCGGCCAGGGCCGAGCCGGCGGTCGGCGGGGGAGCACCGGCCGGCGGCGCGGCGGCCCGCGGAGGGGCGACCGGAGGAACAGCCGGCGCGTCGCCCCCGGGCGACACGGGGTCCGGGGAGCCCGTGGGCGCCCCGAGCGGGGCGGGGCGGGCGTCGTCGAAGTCCTCGGCACCGAGGACGATCCGCCCGCCCGTCATCAGGAGCCGGTGGCGTCGTCGAAGTCCGCCAGCGGGCGTCGCTCGCCGGTCCACGTGCTGCCGTCCCACCAGCGCGCGTTGACGCCGTCGGGGGCGGGGTACCAGCCGGGCTCGGGCGCGTCGGACGTCGGCGCGGGGACCGCGGGCTCGGCCGGCGGCTCGGGGGTCGGGGCGGGCGCGGCCGGCGGCGCGAACGACGAGGTGGCGCCGGGCGGCGGGCCCGCCGGGGCCGAGGTCGGAGCGCCGAAGCCGGTCGGGGCCGGGCCGTAGCCCTGGGCGGGCGGCGCGTACCCGGACGGGGCGCCCCACTGCTGCGCGCCCGGGCCCGGAGTCGACGCCCCGCCGAGCTTCAACGGGACCGCGGCCGTCGGCCCGGGCAGCAGCACCGCGCCGACGGCGAGGCCGCCGCCGAGGGTCGCGAGCCAGGCGAAGAACTGGAGGATGTAGAGCTTGCTCTGGTACTCGTTGCCGAGGCTCGCAAACGCGTAGAAGCCCCACGTGCCGGCCAGCGTGAGCGCCAGCGCGACAGTCACGAGGTCGAACACGCGGCCCGGCTTGACGGTGCCGAGGACCGCGAACGTCACCAGCGCGAGCGCCAGGAGCGTGAGGAAGATCTTCGTGAGCGCCCCCACTCCGTCGGTCTCGATGAACGTCGCCAGCAGCGACAGCAGCCCGGCGGGCAGCAGGACGATCCGCCCGATGAAGGCGACCTGACTGATCGTCGCCCACGCCTTGGGCGAGACGCTGAACGCGTCGGGGAGATCGGGCTGGGGAGGAGTGGGAGGTATCGGCATCGTGCGGATGATGGTCGTGGGAGCGGCGGATGGGCATCCGTCGTCTGGCGGATCTCTGTCGAGATCCGGCCATCAGCGCCGGGATGCAGTCGCCGAAGCCGTTGGTGAACGGGTAGTTCCACGGCGCGATCACGCCGACCAGGCCGAGCGGCGCGTGC
>NZ_JBFAPC010000297.1:0-3295 GCF_040675535.1 Patulibacter sp. NPDC049589
GCGTCGCAGCGGCGCGGCCTGGGCCGGGCGCTCGACGGCGCGCCGGACCTGCTGGCGTCGGCGACCCGCACGCTGCGCGACGTGGGCCCGACGATCGACCGCCTGCGCGGGACCGTCCGCCGCGCCGACCCGCTCGTCGACCCGGCGGTCCGGCTGGCGACGGGTCTGGCCGACGGCGGCCCGGCGCTGCGCCGCGCGACGACCGGCGCCACCGCCCTGGTCCGCGACGCCGCGCCGCTGCTGCAGCGTTCCGGCGCCCTCCTGCCGCGGCTGGCGACCGGCCTCGACGACGCCCGCACGACGTTCACGGCCGTCGAGCCGCTGATGGACGAGATCCGGCCCTACGCGCCGGACGTCATCTCGGGCTTCACGGGCGGCTTCGCGGGCGCGGCCAACGGCTACTACGACGCCAACGGGGTCTACGCGCGCGTCAGCGTCAACCTCGGCGGCGGGCTGCTGGAGACGCAGCCGGGGAGCCCCGACACCGGGCTGCTGTCGAGCCTGCTCGGCCAGACCGGCTACCGGCTGGGCCTGACCGACCGCTGTCCCGGCGCCGGCGCACCGCCCGCGGCCGACGGCAGCAACCCGTGGAAGCCCGCGGGGCTCAGCTGCGACCTGTCGCAGACGCTCGGGACGACGGCGTCGCCGTCGGGGAAGGCTCGGCCGTGAGGGGCCGCCTCGGCGCCGGCGCCGTCGTCCTCGTCGCCGTCCTGCTCGTCGCGGGGCTGCTCGCCTTCCCGCGCGGCGGCGACGGCGGGTCGGGCGGCACCGAGGTCGACGTCCTCTTCGACAGCGCGCGCGGCGTGTCCCCCGGGTCCGCCGTGAAGATCGCCGGGGCGAAGGTCGGCAGCGTGCGCGCGGTGACGCTGACCCCCGAGAACCGGGCCCGGGTGACCGTCCGGCTCGACCACGGCGTGGGCCCGCTGCACCGCGACGCCACGTGCGGGATCCGCCCCGAGGGCCTGATCGGCGAGAGCTTCGTCAGCTGCACGCCCGGCACGCGGTCGGCCGGCGCGCTGCGCCCCGGCGCCGGGGGACGACCCACGGTGCCGGTCGGCAGCACGACCCACCCCGTCAACCTCGCGGACCTCCTCAACCTCTGGTCGCTGCCGACCGGCGAGCGCGCCCGCGTCCTCGTCACGCAGCTCGGGCTCGGCCTGGCCGCGAGCGGCGACGACCTGCGCCACATCGTGCAGCGCGCGCACCCGACGCTGACCGAGACGCGGCGCCTGCTGGCCGTCGTCGACGGGCAGCGCGACCGCCTGCGCAGCGCCGTCGAGCGGACCGGCCGGGTCGCGCACGCGGTCGCCGGTCGCCGGCAGGACCTCGGGGCGCTGGTGCGCGACGGCTCCGCCCTGGCCGCGCGCGTCGGCCGCCACGACGACGACCTCCGCGCCGGGCTGCGGGCCCTGCCGCCGTTGCTGTCCGCCGCCCGCCCGGCGCTGCGCGAGATCGACGCGCTCGGCGCGCGGGCCACGCCGGTCCTGGCCGCCGCCGAGCGGTCGACCCCGGGCCTGACGCGCCTCGCCGTCGCCGCCGGGCCGGTGCTGCGCCGCGCCGGCACGACGCTCGACGCGATCACCCCCGCGCTGGGCCGCACCCGCACCGCGATCCGCCGGCTCGCGCCGCTGCTGCCGGCGACGTCGGAGGCCCTGGCCGCCGCCGACCCGGCCGTCCGCCAGAGCGATCGGGCCCTCGGCGCCCTGCGCGACGCCGGCTTCTTCGAGGGCCTGTGGGGCTTCCTCTACACCGGCGCGTCGGCGATCTCGCGCTACGACGGCAACGGCCACCTGCTCTCCGGCCTGATCCTCCTGAACCGCTGCACGGTCGTCTCGCCGGTCCCGATCGAGGGCTGCTCCGGCTACCTGCGGGACGAGCAGGCCGCGGAGGGCGGGCGATGACCACGCCGCGCCGGAGCCTCGGTCCGCTGGACCGCCTGGAGCGCCGCGCCCTGTGGGTCGGCGTCGCGCTGATCGCCGCCGGGGCGCTGCTGTTCGCGATCTCGTGGACCGCCAGCGACGGGATCCCGTTCCGCAAGGGCCCCGAGGTCGCGGTGCTCGTGCCCGACGCCGCGCAGCTGACCAAGGGCGACGAGGCACGCGTCGGCGGCGCCCGGATCGGCCGCGTCCGCGCGGTCCACGCCCAGACGCTCGGCGACGGCCGGATCGTCGCGCGCGTCCTCGTCCGGCTCGACGAGGGCCAGCCGGGGATCCCGGCGGACAGCACCTCGTCGGTCGTGCCGATCAACCTCTTCGGTGCCAAGGCGCTGAAGATCGTCCGCGGCCGCTCCGCGCGGACGATCTCCGACGACGCCCCGCTCGGGGTCGACCGCTCGCGCGTCACGGTCGACCTCTCCGACGTCCTGGCCGACGTCGACTCGACCCTCGCCTCGCGGGTGCGCACGATCCTCGGGGAGTCCGGCACGGCCCTCGCGGGCCGCGGCGACGCGATCGCGGAGATCGTCCCCCGCGTCGCGGACCTGCTGCCGCCCGCGCGCCGCGTCGCGCGCAGGCTGGCGTCGCCCGCCACCCGGCTCGGCCCGGCGCTGGCCCACCTCGACGACGCCGCGGGGATCTTCGACGGGCTGCGCGCGCCGCTGCCGCCGCTCCTGACCGGGGCCGCCCGGACCGTCGGGGCGCTGCGCACGTCGGGCCCCGCGGTCGAGGCGACGCTCGACCGGACCCCGCGCGCCGCCGCGACCGCCACGCGCGCGCTGCGCCGTGCGACCCCGGTGCTCGCCGACCTGCGCGCGCTCGTCGTCGCGCTGGAGCCCGGCGTCGACCGCCTGCCCGGGACGGTCCGCGCCGCGGAGGACGTCGTCGACGAGGCCGGCCGCACGCTCGCGCCCGGCACCGGCGTGCCCGGCGTCGTCCGCAAGGCCGCGCGGCTCGTCGCCGGCGCCGCCGACCTGCGCCCCGACGCGGAGCGCGTCCTCGGCGACCTGCGCGACACCTCGGCGCCGCTGGAGCGCACGATGACTGCGCTCGGCGACGCGGAGATCCACTGCAACACCGCCGGGCTGCTGGCGCGCAACCTGACCGCCGGGCTCTCCGGCGGCGACCGCGCCGGCGCGTGGCTGACGGGTCAGGCGCTGATCGACCCGTCGACGCTGCTGCCCGCCGAGCGCCAGGCCCCGGACCTGCACCTCGACCCCTACCCGCGGGCGGACGCCGGCGGCTGCGCGTCGGCCAACCAGCTCTTCCGGCCCGGCCGTCACGTCGGCCCGGCGCCCCACGACGACGTGAACCTCGGGCTCCGCGCCCCGGCCGCCGCGACCGAGCGCGCGCGCCACGCC
>NZ_JBFAPC010000298.1:0-3239 GCF_040675535.1 Patulibacter sp. NPDC049589
GCCCAGAGCAGCCCGGCGGCGAGCACCACCGCACCGGGCCAGCCGGCGTCGGCGGTCTGCTCGAGCGCCAGCGCGGCGACCAGGGGCATCGACGTGAGGGCGAGCGCGAGCGCGGCGGGCGACCGGCCCGGCCGCACCGAGAGCGCCCCGGCCGTGCCCCAGACCACGCCGACGAGGACGAGCGCAGAGCCCAGCGGCCACGGGTCGCGGACGATCGCGCCGCGGTCGGGCACCGTCAGCGCGTCGAGGCCGGTACCGAACGCCCGGGAGGTGTCCCCGAGCGCGCCGGGCCGCAGCGCGTCGACCGGCACGCCGCCGAGCAGCAGCCCGACCGGGACCCAGAGGACGAGCAGGGCGATGCCGACGCGTGGCCGGACGATCCGCGAGGAGAGCAGCGCCGACAGCAGGACGACCGGGATCGCCCACAGCAGGCCGGCGCCCAGCACGGGCCACCAGGCGGCGGCGCCGGCGACGGCCAGCAGGACGAGCGCGGCCGCCCCGCCCCAGCGGGAGGCGGGAGGCGTCGCGGGGGCGCCGCCCGCGCGGCGCTCGGGCCGCCGCGGCAGCTGCATCAGACCGTCCCCGTCCACGCCGCGAGCGGGACGACGCCGGGCGGCAACGGACCCCGGCTGCGCAGCGCCTCGGCGGGGGCCGCGGCCGCGCGGACGTGCACGGCGCCGCGCTCGTCGCCGCCGGCGGCGCGCCCCGGGGCGCCGGGCTCCAGGGACGCGAGGCGCCGGTGGATCGCGGGCCACGCGCCGGCCGCGTCGGTGATCGTCGTCGGGCGGCGGTCGCCCGGCAGCAGGACCCGGCAGCCGCCCGCGCGGACGAGCGCCAGGACGTGCCCGGCCGCGGTCCTCGCGGCCCAGTCGCGCGCCACCGGCACGGCGCCGCCGCCGGTGTCCACGACGACGAGCGGCAGCCGGTCCCGCGCGGTCACGAAGACGCGCTCCTGGAGCTCGCCGCCGCGCGCCGCCGACGCCCAGTGCACGCGGCTCATCGGGGTGCCGCGCACGTACGGGCGCAGGCCGTCCGGCTCGGGGTCGCCGACCGGGTCGGCACCGCCGCGCGGCGCCACGCCGGCCACGGTCGTCGGGTCGGGCAGCACGAGCAGCGCCGCCGGTCGCCCGCCCCGCGACGGTCGCGAGAAGAGGCCGAGGTCGTCCCGCACGCGCAGCGGCGACGCGTCGACGACGTGCGGTCCGGGCCGGTCGATAGCGCACTCGATCCGTCCGCCGGACGGCGGCAGCGCGACCCAGCGGCCGTCGGGTCCGCGGACCTCGACGTGGACCGGCAGGCCCCGCAGCCCGGAGAACGCGAAGTCCAGCGCGACGGGCCGGCCCTCGACGACCTCCTGCCGCGAGACCGTGCGCTCCACCCGCAGCCGGCGCGCGCCGATCCGCACGGCGAGCACGCAGCCGACGTAGGCCGCGAGCAGCCCGAGGGCGATCGCGAACAGCGCCAGCGACCCGACGGCGGCCCCGCCGACGCCGAGGAAGAGCGGGACCCCGACCAGCGCGGCACCGCGGCCGGCGGCGCGCAGGGCCATGAGCGGTGTCTCGCGGGCCGGGTCCCGCAGGCGCCGGCGGAACCCGCCGCTCACCGGGCCGGGACCGCGCGGAGGACGTCGGTCACGATCTCGTACCCGGCCTCCGACGGGGCGGCGGCGACCGGCTGGATGCGGTGCGCGAGGACGGCCGGGGCGAGCTCCTGCACGTCGTCGGGGAGGACGAAGTCGCGGCCCGACAGCGCGGCGCGGGCGCGGGCGGCGCCGAGCAGCTGGAGCCCGGACCGCGGGCTGGCGCCGGCCTCGCTCAGCGCGTGCTCGCGCGTCGCCCGCAGCACCGCCACGACGTAGCGCAGCAACGGCTCGCTCGTGCGGATCAGGTCGACCCCCGCCTGGGCCGCGAGCAGCTCGCGCAGGCTGCCGGTCGGCTGCGTCGGAGGCTCGGGGTCGTCGCGCAGCAGCGAGAGCTCCTGGTCCTCGGTCGGGTAGCCGAGCGACACGCGGGCGAGGAAGCGGTCCAGCTGGGCCGGCGGCAGCGGGTAGGTGCCGTCGTAGCCCTCGGTCGGGTTCTGCGTCGCCACGACCATGAAGGGCCGCTCGAGCGGGTGCGAGCGCCCGTCGACGGTGACCTGCCGCTCCTGCATCGCCTCGAGCAGGCCCGACTGCGTCTTCGGGGTCGCGCGGTTGAGCTCGTCGACGAGGACGACGTTGGCGAAGACCGGGCCGGGATGGAACTCGAACGTCCCGCTCCCGGCGTGCCAGATCGTGGCGCCGAGGATGTCCGTCGGCAGCAGGTCGACGGTCGCCTGCACGCGCGAGAAGCGGCCGGCGATGCTGCCCGCCAGCGACCGCGCGAGCTGCGTCTTGCCGACGCCCGGGCGGTCCTCGAGCAGGACGTGGCCGCGGGCCAGGAGCGCGGCGAGGACGACGTCCAGCGTCTCGTCGCCGATCTGCATCCCGTGGCGCACCCCGGCGCGCAGCCGGTCCCCGAAGCCGGCGACCGCGTCGGCGTCCAGGGCGACGGTCTCCTCCTCGACGGCGGACTCCAGCGCCACCGCGGGCCGTAGCCGATCCGGGTCCCGCTCCGCTGACGCGCCGATGCCCATGGACCGTTGATACTGACAACCGAACGTCAGCGCGCCGTAAGGCAGCGGATGTTCCGGGGTCGGTCGTGTCACCGCACCCCCCGGCCGGGGGATCCTCGCGCTCTGTGCGAATCCTCCGCGCGGCGGTCGGCCGTTGCACGATCGACGGCCCGTCGTCCGGCGGGTCGAGGCCGCGACCGTCGAGGAGGAGCGAGCGGATGTCCAGCGATGCCCGGCGCCCAGCGCGCCGCCCCGCCCCGGGGCACGGAACTCCCGCCGCGAGCGCCCGCCGCTCCGGACCCGACCGTCCGGGGCCCCCCGCGCCCGACCCGCAGGAGACCGGCCTGCTGGCCTGCGGCACCGAGATCGCCGCGATCCTGGGCGGCGACGACGGTGGCCGCATGCGGCGGCCCCGCGAGTGGCGCGCGGCGATCGCGACCGCGACCCGGCTCGGGGGCGACGACGTCGTCGTCCGGCAGATCCTCGTCGACCTGGACGTCGGCGCCGACCAGCTCACCGACCCGCTCGTGCTGCGCTCCTACGTCCGCGAGTTGTTCGACGACGTCATCTGGGTCCGGAAGGCGAAGGTCGAGCACGCCGCGTTCGTCCAGGTCCTGCAGGAGCGGGGCGTCGAGGTCTTCGACGCC
>NZ_JBFAPC010000299.1:0-3125 GCF_040675535.1 Patulibacter sp. NPDC049589
GCGCGCGCGGCCATCAGGCCGTCTTCGATGGCGGCGGCCACCTGTTGCGCGCGGGACAGGGTCACGTCGTCGTCCTCATTCCTGCCTATTTATATTGGCCGACCCGACGCCGCTGATGACCGGCCCGCCCGCGTCGCTGCCGGTCTCCGACCGACCGGCCGGCTGGACCACCGGCGCCCTGCGCGCCGCGGGCGTCTCGCCCACCGTCGTCGCACCGGCCCAGCTGGACCAGGGGCTGCCGCCCGGGACGACCCACCTGCTGCTCGGGCCCGCCGCGCTCCCCGGCGGCGCGCCGTCCCCCGCGCTGCGCGCCGCCGTCGACGGCTTCGTGCGCGGGGGCGGCACCGTCGTCGCCGTCGGCCAGGAGGGCGTCGACACCGCCCGGGCGCTCGGGATCACCGCCGTGCGGACGCAGACGCCGAACGGCACCGCCGCCGTCGCCATCCACGCCGTCCCCGGGACCGACCCGGTCGGCCGCGAGCTCGGCGGCCCGACCTCCGTGATCGTCGCCGGGGAGCCCGGGCTCGTCGTCCCGCCCGGCGCGGCAGTGTCGCTGCGGGCGGGCACCGGCGACGACCTCGCGCCCTCGGGCGGCCACGGGTCGGGCGCCGGGGTGGCCGGCCGGGCCCTCGTCGTCGACGAGCCCGTCGGCGCCGGGCACGTCCTGAGCGTCGGCTTCTCCCCCGCCTTCCGCCGGCAGTCCGCGGGCGGCGAGCACGTGCTGCTGGCGCTGCTCCTGGCCACGCGCTGACGGGGATGGGGTGCGGGCCCCGACCCGTGCGTCTCGGGTCCGGACGCACCGGGCCTCGGCGGGGCACGGGCCACCCGCAGGGTGCGGGCCCCGACCCGTGCGTCTCGGGTCCGGACGCACCGGGCCTCGGCGGGGCACGGGCCACCCGCAGGGTGCGGGCCCAGACCCGTGCGTCTCGGGTCCGGACGCACCGGGCCTCGGCGGGGCACGGGCCACCCGCAGGGTGCGGGCCCCGACCCGTGTGTCTCGGGTCCGGACGCGGCGGGCCTCGGCGGGGCACGGGCCACCCGCAGGGTGCACCGGCCCGTCCCGGACGACGGACTAGGCTGGCGGGCATGTCCGTCGCGGTCGTCACCGATTCCACGCACTACCTCCCCCGCGAGCTCGTGGCCGACCGCGGGATCCACGAGGTCAGCCTGTACGTGACGCGCGGGGCGAGCGCCGAGCGCGAGCTCGAGATCACCGACCTCGACGCGTTCTACGCCGGGCTCCGCGACCAGCAGGACCTGCCGTCGACGTCGCAGCCGTCGCCGGGCGACTTCCTCGCCGTCTACGAGCCGCTCCTCGCCGCCGGGCACGACATCGTCTCGATCCACCTGGCCGGCGGCATCTCCGGCACGTACGAGGGCGCCCGGCAGGCCGCCGAGATCGCCGTCGAGAACGCCGGCGGGCCCGGCCGCATCGAGGTCGTCGACTCGCGCCTGGCGTGCGGCGCGCTCGGCTACCCGGTGCTCGCCGCCGCGGCCGTGGCGAACGCCGGCGGCGACCTCGACGCCGCCGTGCGGCGGGCGAACGACGTCATCGCGAACATGCAGCGCAAGTTCGTCTTCGCCGTCGACACGCTCGAGTACCTGCGCCGCGGCGGCCGCATCGGCAGCGCTCAGGCGTGGATCGGCGGCGCGCTGAAGATCAAGCCGATCCTCACGCTCGACGGCGAGATCACGCCGATCGAGAAGGTCCGCACGTCGCGCCGGGCGTTCGACCGCATGATCGCGGTCGCCGAGGCGCTCAAGGCCGACGGTAAGGACTGCTGGTGCGTCCAGCACATCCAGGCCCCCGACGAGGCCCAGCGGCTGGCCGACGCGTCCGAGGCGATCATCGGCACCCCGCCGCTCTTCATCAGCGAGATCGGCCCGGTCATCGGTGCCCACGTCGGCCCGGGCCTGCTCGGCGTCGGCGGCGTGCCGGCGGCGATGCTGCAGGGCTGAGAACGGCCGCGACCCGCTCGGAGGCGGGCCGCGTCTCGGTCATCGGTGCGTCCGCTAGCGGCGGCGGAGGAGGCCGGTGAGGCCCCCGATGCCGCCGGCCAGGACGAACCCGGCGACGGCGACGCCGATCACGGCCGCCTTCTGGTTGCGGCGGACGTGGCCGCGCCAGTCGGACAGCTCCGTGACGTCGCTCTTCAGGAGCTCGATGGAGTTGGTGAGCTCCTTGCGGTTCTCCTCGAGGGACCGGCGGATCTCCTCGGGGGTGCGGCTAGGACTCATCGGCGCCGTCCTTCGGGGTGGGCTTCTCGTCGGCCGTCGGGAGCACGGTGGCCACCGGCGGCTTCTGGACGGCGGACGTCGAGGACTCCGACCGACGGTCCGCCGGGGTGCCCAGCGTCCGCGACGGGCCGTGGGCGGGCTCCGGGTGGGGGCCCGACGCGGCGCCCTGGACGCTCTCGCGGATCAGCCGCGCCTCGTCGATCGCCATCGTCGGCACCGGCGGGGCGCCCTTCTTGACGAACTTGAAGGCGAGCAGCCCGCCGACGGCCGCCAGCAGGAACAGCAGCGCGGCCGTGAGGAAGTAGCCCCAGAAGATCTTGTCGTTGCCGAAGATCGCGTACGCGAACAGGAACGACAGGCCGTGCAGGAAGAACAGCCCGCCGAGCGCGATGAACACGCCCGCCGCGGCCCCCACGGCCGCGCCGCGGCCGATGGAGCCGACCTTCTGCGCGACCTCGGCCTTCGCCAGCTCGATCTCGTCGCGGACGATGTGCTGCGACCGCTCCGTGACGTTGGCGAGGTGCTCGACGACGGACTTGAGGGACGCCTCACGGGCGTCCTCGGCGCCGCGGCGCCGATCGTCAGCGCCGCGCAAGGGTCCGGACCAGGATCGCGGCCAGCACGCCGCCCGCGAGGGCGGCCCCGAGGAGCACCTCGGGACGGTCCTCCGGGGCGAGGCCCCAGAGGTTGGAGGCCTGGTTGGTCGGCTGCGGGCCGGACTCGGCGGCGTCCGGGTCGCCCCACTGCGGCGGCAGGCCGGCGGCGGCCGGCGTCTTCCATCATCGTGCTCCTCCTCGTCTGTACAGCAACGCGCTAAATGTCAAGCGCCTGGACAGAACATAGCGGACATGTACAGCAGTCCCCGATCACGTTCATCGAGCGCCTCT
>NZ_JBFAPC010000300.1:0-3060 GCF_040675535.1 Patulibacter sp. NPDC049589
ATGGCGGCCCTCGTCACGGCCCCGCTGGACGACGGACGCACGTTCAAGGCGATCGTCCGGGCGTCGCACTCCTCGTCGTACGTGGTCGAGCTGCGGGCCACCGGCGGCCCGGTCGCCGGCGAGCAGCACGCGGCGGCCGAGCGCCTGAGCCCCTACGAGCTGCGGGTCGCGCTGCTCGTCGCCGACGGCCGCACGAACCCCGAGGTCGCGGCCGAGCTCTACATGTCGCGCAAGACGGTCGAGCACCACCTGTCGCTCATCTACCGCAAGCTCGGCCTGCGGTCGCGGACCGAGCTCGCGCGCGAGCTGGGGCGTGCGACGGCGGCGGGCTGACGGGCGGCGGGCCGCCGGGGCCGGCCGCCCGGGCCGCCCGGACGCGGGCGGCTCAGTCGGTCCCGCCGGCCGCCCACAGCTCGGCGGCGCTGCCGACCGGCACGGGCTCGCCGGGGACCAGGCCCGGGACGCGCGTCAGCTCGATCGACAGCGCGCCGGGCGACGCGGCCTTGTCCGTCGGGAACCACGGACGCCACTCGCGGACGCAGATCAGCAGGCCCGACTCGTCGCCGACCGCGGCGAAGCCGTCCTGCGGGTCGCCGAACCACAGACGCTCGCCGAGGCCCTCCAGCCGGTCCACCAGCGCGCCGACGTCGGGCGTCGTGATCCCGACCTCGCTGATGCCGCGCACGAGGCCCGACCCGCGGATGTCGTCGGGCGACATCGTGGCCGGGGCCCACGGCTCCCACGGGCGGCGGTGGCGGGCGATCAGCTCGATCACGTGGCCGCCCGGCGACATCGCGTAGACGCTGTGGGCGACCCAGTGCGGGAAGTCGACGATCGTCTCGCCGTCCCGGAGCGGGATCAGCGGCGAGGCGCGCGCGAGCCACTCCGACGCCTCGACGAGCCGGTCCTCCGCGACCTCGAGGGCCACGTGGTGGCTCGGCCGGCTGCCGGCGCCGCCGCGTGAGCGGGCGCCGTCGGGGACGGGCGCGAAGGCCAGGACCCCGGAACCGACCCGCACGGCGAAGCCCCCGGCCGGCGCGCCGGGCGCGGTGTCGAGGCCGAGCCGCCCGGTCCACCACTGCTGCTCCTCCGCCATCGCCGTCGTCGCGAGGGTGACGCGCCGAAACCGCGGCGGGGCGTCGGAGGTGGGCGGCGGGGCGGGCACGCCTCCACGCTAGATGGTCGGGCCGCGGGAGGCGTGGGAGCGGCGGAGCGCGCGACCGGTCGGGGCGACGGTGGTGGCCCGGGCCGGTCGACGGGGCCGGACCGACCGCCGGTCGTGGCCCGGGCCGGCCGACGGCGCCGGGGCCGGACCGACCACCGCCGTCCTCCGGGTCGCGGCGGGCACGGCCCGCCCGCGCCGCGTAGCCTGGCCGCCATGGCGACCGTCCGGTGGACCCTGCAGGAGCGCCGCGGGCGGCTGCGGTCGCAGCACGTGCTCGTCGACGAGGCGGGCGCCGACGTCGCGCGGGTCCGGCGCGACGGCCGCGTCGTCGCCACGCGGGCGGGGACCGCGGAGGACCCGGAGGGCCGGGCCTGGCGGGTCGTCGGCACCCCGGGCGACCTGCTCATCACCCGCGACGGCGACCACCGCGCGACGGTGCAGGACGGCGTGCTGGAGGCCGAGGGCCGGACCTTCGGCTGGCGCGTCGCCGAGGACGGGTCCGGCACCGCGCGGGTCACGAGCGCGACCGGCTCCCCGAGCGTCCTCCTGCGGATCGACCCGGCGCCCGGCGACGACGCGGGCGCCCTGATGACCGTCGCGTTCGACGACACCCTGCCCGCCGCCTTCGGCGTCGTCCTCGCGGCGACCTTCCGCCTGTTGGAGGCCTGAAGGCCGCGGCCCGGGGCGGGTCCCGGGCCACGGACGGCCGCCCGCCGGCCCGACTACGCTGGCCCGGTGGAGATGCTTCGCTGGTCGCTCTTCGTGCAGGGAACCCGGCTGCGGCCGCGGGTCCTGCTGTCCGACGGCGGCGAGGACGCGCTCGCCGAGCTGACGCTGCGCGGCGGCCCCGCCGGATCGCTCGGCCGGGCCACCGACCGCGACGGCCGCCGCTGGGACGCCCAGATCGACGGCGGCGTGGTGACGGTCCGCTGCGGCGGCCGGGTGCTCGCCCGCGCCGAGGGCGAGGAGCTGACGGCCGGCGGGCGGACCTTCCCGTGGACCGCGTCGCTGCAGGGCACCCGTGGGGCGACGATGACCGACGACGACGGCTACGAGCTGCTGCGCGTCGCCCCGGGCCTCGGCGGCGACGACGCGCCGTGGATCACGATCGACCTCGACGAGCTCCTGCCGTCCCCGCTGGCGATCACGCTCGCGACGTGCTTCGTCCTGCTGCGCGTCGACGCGCTCGGCCGCCGCGAGGACGCCGCGCCCGCCGAGGACCAGCCGCGGCGCCGGCTCTGGGGCCGGCGCGGCTGAGGACCACGGGCGACCGGCGCGGCCGCATCGTCCGGCGGATCCGCTCGGTCCACGGGTGGCGCTCGCGGCCCGCCGACCGGCGCGGTCGTCAGGCTGGTCGTCAGACGCTCACGCGCGCGGCGCGGTGACGGCGGCGAGGGTCGCGTGCAGGAGCGCGAAGCCCTCCTTGAGCAACGCGCCCGCGTCCTGTGGGTCGTCCTCGAGGGCGAGCGAGCCGAGCTTCCAGAAGAACGCCATCGTCGCGCCGGCGAAGATCTGCGGGCCCATGTCCTCCGGCGAGCCGCCGACGACCCCGGCGACCGCGAGCGCCACCTCGGCCTGAATGTGCTCGAAGTGCTGCCGGTCCCGGGCGCGGAGCTCCGGGTGTGGCCTTCGCGACCGGCATCCTGATCGATGCGTTCCTCATCCGCATGGCCCTGATCCCGGCGCTGATGTCCGTCATGGACCGGCGCGCCTGGTGGATCCCGCGCTGGCTGGACCGCATCGTCCCGAACGTCGACATCGAGGGCACGTCGCTCGAGCGGGGCCCGAAGGCCGTCGGCCCGGCGGAGCCGGTGGCGGGGGACTGAGCCCGTCGCGTGGCCGCCCGTCGACGGGCGGCCACGCGACGGGCTCAGTCCCCCGCCACCGGCTCCGCC
>NZ_JBFAPC010000301.1:0-3045 GCF_040675535.1 Patulibacter sp. NPDC049589
GGCCGATCAAGGGCACCGCGCCGACGGCCGCCGAGCTGCTCGAGAAGGACCGCGCCGAGAACGTGATGATCGTCGACCTCGTGCGCAACGACCTGGGCCGGGTCTGCCGCCCGGGAACGGTGCGGGCGACCGAGATCTGCGGGATCGAGGAGCACCCGGGGCTCGTCCACCTCGTCTCGACCGTCGAGGGCCGGCTGCGGGACGGCGCCGGCTGGCCGGAGCTGCTCGACGCGACGTACCCCGCGGGCTCGATCGTGGGTGCCCCGAAGCGCGCCGCGCTCGGCGTCATCGCGGAGCTGGAGCCCGTGCCGCGCGGCCCGTACTGCGGCGCGATCGGCTGGGTCGACGCCGACGCGGGCACCGCGGAGCTCGCGGTCGGGATCCGCACGTTCTGGCGCGCGGGGGAGACCCTGCGCTTCGGCACCGGCGGCGGCATCACGTGGGACAGCGACCCCGAGGGCGAGTGGCGCGAGACGGTGCTGAAGGCCTCCCGGCTGCTGGCGGTGGCGGCGGGGGAGTAGGACCGGCCCGGCCGGTCGCGCGCGGCCTGGTGCTCAGCGTCTCCTGAGGGTGACCGGCACCTCGACGCGCGTCGGCCGTCCGTAGTCGAGGCCGGCCGTGACCGACAGCCGTGCTCGTCGGAGGCGTCCGACCGGGAGGGACCGCAGGGTCCCGCAAGGGACGCGCAGCCGGACCGTCCGAGCGCCCGAGGCGCGGGACGGCAGCTCCAGCGCGTCGAGCTGGTTGCGGCCGATCCGGAGGGCGACGTACCGGCGGGCGGGGACGGGGAGCGCCGCGAGGCGGATGCGCGCGTGACCGGTCCGGCTGACGGTGAGGCGGCGCGCGCGGGCCGGGATCGTGGGCGTCGGCGACTTCGGGCCCATGACCGCGATGAAGTCGTCGTAGGTCTCGCCGGGATCCCCGTCGGAGGAGATCGACCCGTCGACCTCGCGCGGCCGGGGCCGCCCGGCCAGCGTCGGATCGGTGACCCGGACCGTGACGGAGGAGCCGTCGGGGGCGAACGTCGCGGTCGCGATGCCGGCCCCGGGCGCCGCGGGTCGCCCGGGGGAGCTCGCGCGTTCGAATCGGGCCTCTGGCGCGCCAGGGTCGGTCCGCAACAGGATCGAGGCGGTCGTCCCGCCGGGGACGTCGTCGGGGAACACGAGGTCCAGCCGCAGGTCGGCGGCGTTCCGCGGGGACCGCGGCGTCGCGAATCGCACGATCGTCATCCAGGCCCCGGTGCGGACGTCGAGGGCGACGGAGACGGTGGTGATCCGCTGCTGCAGCGGCGCGCTCGCGTGGCCCTTGCCGCCACCGGGCACGATCGGGTCCTCCGGCGCGGCGGCGCGGGCCGGCGAGGCGGCTCCCAGCAGGAAGGCGAGGGCGGCGACGGCGGTGGCCTGCGAGCCGGGTCCGGGGCGGGTGCGGGTGCGGTGGAGCATGGCGTCGTGGGGAGGGACGGACCGGTCCCGGGGTCCGGTGACGGACAGCTGGACGAGGACGGGGACGGGACGGGACGATCGTACGGCGTCCCTCGGGACTCACCGCTCGGCCGTCGTCACGTCGTAGCCCGGCGGCAGCTCCCAGCGCCCCCGGACCCAGCGCACCGGCGCGCCGTCCGGCAGGTGCGCCAGCGCGCGGCCGTGGGGCGGCGTGCCCCAGAGCGTCGCGACGTAGGGGACGTCGCGGTCGCGGGCGGTGCCGAGGCCGCGCGCGACGTGGTGCGCGGGGTGGCTGATGACGATCGCGCCGGCGCGCACCCACACCGGGATGCGATCCAGCGGCGCGTCGACGGCGACGTCGAGGCCGCCGGGGGAGTCGACCTCCTCGCCCGACCAGGCCTCGATCCAGCGGCCGCGGGGCAGGGGGACGGTGCGCTCGCGGACGCCCTCGTCGACCACCGGCGCGACGACGAGCGACGGCCCGTAGGCGAACGCGTCGGGGACGCCCCAGAGCGCGTCGTCGGTCGGGTCCAGCAGGCTCAGCGGGCGCACGATCGGCAGGCCCGTCCGGGCGGCGGTGCGGGCCGCGGCGCGCACGTAGGGCACGAGCATCTCGTGCATCAGGACGGCGCCCCGGAAGAGCGCGAGCGTCTCGTGGTCGTACGTCCACGGCTCCTGTTCCAGCCGCGCGTGGGCCTGCATCAGCGGCGTGAAGCAGCCGAGCTGCGCCCAGCGGACGAGCAGCTCGCCGGTCGCGCGCTTGACGCCGGCGTCGCCGAGGTACCCGCCGACGTCGTGCGACCAGTTGGAGATTCCCGAGTGCGCCGCCGACACGGTGGCCGCCAGCAGCACGCGCAGCGACCAGAAGTCCGACGCCTGGTCGCCGCCCCAGAGCATCCCGGTGGCCTGCTGGCCGGTCCACCCGGAGCGCCCGAAGAGCACGCCGTCGCCGGGATGGGCGTTCTGCAGCGCGCGACGCATCGACCGGCGGTAGTCGTCGCCCCAGCGCCAGGCGCGCGTGGCGCCGGTCGAGCCGTCGGCGAAGCGGACGTCCTCGGGCAGGTAGTAGCCCTCGCCGTCGTCGGCCTTGATCCCGCGGACCCCGAGCCGCAGCGCCGCCTCGGCCTGCGCGCGCCACCAGGCCTCGCCGGGACCGGTGAAGTCGATCGGCGAGCCGCGGCCCATCCACCACTGCGCGAGGTACGGCATCTCGGCGTCCGGGAGCCCCTGGAGCTCGTCGTCGCCGGCGCGCTTGAGCGTCGAGCGGATCTCGCGCGCGTGGTCGCGGACCTCGACGGCGGGCGGCCGCAGGTACGCCCGCGTCCGGGCGCCCTCGGCGTACGTCTCGGCCGGCCGCCGGTGCATCCGGATCGACGCCGGGTCCGACGGCGACTGGCCGCCCGCGGAGTCGACGTTGACCCACGGAGTCACCCAGACGACGGTGCGGACCCCGTCGTCCAGCAGGCGCTGCACCATCCCCGCGAAGTCCGGGAACTGGTGGGGGTTCGGCCCATGCGCTGGATGTTGCGCTTCTTGCCGTCGAGGGCCGCGCGGAACGCGCCGTTGCCGGTCTGGAAGGCGATCGCGCGGACGAAGCCCAGGC
>NZ_JBFAPC010000302.1:0-2878 GCF_040675535.1 Patulibacter sp. NPDC049589
CCCGGGCGCGCAGGACCCGGGCGTCCCGGGCCCCGCGGCGCGGCCCTACGGCGTGGTGCCGCCGCCGTCCGGCGTCACCGGGGTCGTCGCGGCCGCCGGCGGATCCAGGAACGGCGTCGCCCCTGCGGTCGGCGAGGCCTCCGGCGGTGCGCGCTTGCCGAGGGCGTCGGCGAGCTGGCTGACGGCCTTCACGCCGTAGGGATCCAGGGCGACGGCGCGCTTGGCGGCCACGCGCATGCCGACGCGGTCGGCGATCTTGCCCGCCACGTCGGCCAGGGCGCTCCAGGCCTCCGGGTTGTCGGGCTGGCGCACGGTCTCGCGGATCGCCAGGCGGCGGGCCTCGAGGAAGTTCTGGCGGCGCTCGGCGATCCGCCGGCCGACCTCGAGGGGCTTGAGCGAGAACGGGTCGAGGTTGGCCGCCAGCGCCACGTCGCTGGTGGCGTCCTTGAGCCCCTGCGCGGACGCGCCGCCGGCGAGCCGGGCCTGGGCGTCGCTCGCGAGCCGGTCGCCGATCACGGGCGAGACCGTCAGGACGATCAGGACGAGCGCGCCCGCGAGGGTCAGGCCCAGCACGAGCGCACCGCTGGCCGCCGGTCGCTCCTCGCGGTCCAGCTGCCGGTCGAGCTCGTCGATCGTCGCCGGCGCGATGGTGCCGTCGGGCGTGCGCGGCGTGCGCCGGGGGGCCGGCGCGGCGGCGGCGACGGCCAGGCCCGCCAGGACGGGCATCGTCACGCCGGGGAGGTCGAAGTGCCAGTCGATCGCGCTCTGGACGAGCCAGGCCGCCGCGGCGCCCAGCAGCGTGGCCTGCAGCGCGAGCTGCTTCGGGTCGATCCGCTCCTCGCGCATCCGCCGCAGCCGCCGGACGCCGACGCGCATGAGCACCCACAGCGCCCCGCCGAGCAGCGCGAAGCCGATCACGCCGGTCTCCGCCAGCACCTGCAGCGGCAGGCTGTGGGGCTGCGTGACCTCGGTCGTGTCCTGGCGGTAGTCCTTGCGCACGGTGCCGAAGCTGCTGGGGCCCCAGCCCTCCAGCGGGCGGTCCGCCCACGCGCCGACGGCCTCGGCCCACCAGCCGGTGCGGTTGGACGAGGAGACCGACAGCAGGCGGTCCGCCCCGGAGACGGGCGCGACCTCGTCGACGGACGCCACGCTGTCGCGCAGGGACGTCAGGGCGGTCCCGGGGCCGCCCTCCTTCGCGACGAAGGCGCCGGCGGCGATCACCAGCGCGACGAGCCCGACGACGGTGCCGGCGCGCAGGACGCCGGCGGTCTTCCGGGGGTCCCAGGCGATCCGCTCCTCGGCCGCGCGGATCGCGAGCGCGATCACGCCGCCCAGGACGATCGCCGCGACGATCCCGCCGAGCACCGCGGCGCGGCCGTCGGTCGACACGACCGCGGAGCCCTCGACGCGGCCGGTGGCCGTGATCGCCAGCGGCGCCGCGGCGGCCGTGGACAGCGCGATCATGGCGGGCAGCCGCAGGCGCGCGGCCCCGGAGGACACGGCCACCACGACGATGCCGACGACGAGCGCGACGATCGCGCCGCGCGACTGGCTGAGCAGCAGGGTCGCGATCAGCGGCGGGACGACGGCGCCGGCGGCCACGCGCCAGGCGACGGGGCGGTCGCCCTCGACGGCCTGCCGGGCGGCGGCCAGGGCGCCGATCGCCGCGACGAGGCCCAGGGCGTTCCAGTAGTCCAGCGGGCCGCGCAGGCGGATCGCGTTGTCGAGCCCGCCGATCGTCACGGCGGTGTCGGGCGACATCCGGCCGACGATCGCGACACCGCAGAGCACGACGCTGCCGGCGATCAGCGCGCCGACCGCGATCGCGCGGGCGCTGGGCGCGATCCGCGCCGCGGCGCCCGCCACGAAGACCGTCAGCGCGTAGCCGGCCACCAGGGCGCCCCACGCGATCGAGCGGTCCGGCCGGACGCTCCACGCGGTCGCGATCAGCGACCACGCGGCGAAGGCGAGGAGCAGCAGGACGCCGAGCGCGGCGTCGCGCCGCGGGAGCATGCGCCCGAGGCCGCCGGCGACCATCGCGCCGACCGCGATGGAGAGCAGCGCGGTGAGGCAGATCGCGACGGCGGACGCGGTCTGCCCGTAGCCGCCCCCGGCGAAGGCGACCCCGGTGCCGACGGCCAGGGCGGCGGTCAGCAGGAGTCCGCCCGCTGAGGGTCGGAGGTCCCGCGCCGCCCGTCCTGCTCGGAGCGTTCGGAGGGCGGCGTGCATTGAGGGGGCCGACGGTACCATCGTCGCGTGGTCCTCCGTGTCATCCGTCACCAGCCTCCGGCCGCCGCGTCGTCGGCGCTGCGTACGGCGCTCGTCGCGCTGCTGACGGCGCTCGCGCTGCTCGGTCCCGTCGCGGGCGCCGCGCGCGCCGACACGTTCGACGACATCTACGCGGACTACCGCAAGACACAGAAGATCGACCCCTGCAAGTACACGCCGAAGGAGCTCCGCGACGCGAAGGGCATGCTCGGCAGCGACTCCGACCAGTACGCCCCGGAGTTCCCGGACGCGCTGGACGAGGCGATCGCCGCCAGCGGCGACTGCAAGAAGGAGTCGACGACGACCACGAGCGGCGGCGGCGCCCCGTCGCAGCCGCAGACGCCGACGACCACGCCGCAGACGACCACGCAGGACGTCGCGCCCGCCCCGACGACCACCGCCGCGATCGCGCCGCCCGCGACGACGCCCGGACCGGCCGCCGTCCCCCAGCCGTCGGCGGGGGCGCCCGACGGCGGCCAGCCCGCCCCCGCGGGGGGGGCCGCCCACCACGGCCCCCCCGGGGTGGAGGGGGGCGGCCCGGGGGGCGGGGTCCGAGGCGCCCGCGCCCGGGGGGGGGGCGGGGGGGGGACGCGGTGGGCCGGCCGGGCGG
>NZ_JBFAPC010000303.1:0-2874 GCF_040675535.1 Patulibacter sp. NPDC049589
CCGGCGATCAGCGCGATGTTGGTGACCAGCCCGTCCATGGCGCCGAAGGTGGCGGCGCGCAGCCAGCCACCGGAGACGTCGGCGTGGTGATGCTCGGCGATCGCGGTCACGGCAGTGTCAAGATTTCGAACCCGTCGTCCGTGACCACCAGCGTGTGCTCGAACTGGGCGGTCCACTTACGGTCCTTGGTGACGACCGTCCAGCCGTCCTTCCAGATCTCGTACTCATGGGTGCCGAGGGTGATCATCGGCTCGATGGTGAATGTCATCCCGGGCTCCATGACGGTGTCCAGCCGCGGGTTGTCGTAGTGCGGGATGTAGAGCCCGGAGTGGAACGTCTCGCCGATCCCGTGACCGGTGAAGTCGCGGACCACGCCGTAGCCGAAGCGTCGCGCGTACGCCTCGATGACCCGGCCGATCGCATTGATCGGGCGCCCTGGTGCGACCGCGCGGATGCCGCGCATCATCGCCTCGTGGGTCCGCTCGACCAGCAGGCGGGCCTCCTCGCTCACCTCGCCCACGCAGAACGTCGCGTCGGTGTCGCCGTGCACGCCGTTCAGGTACGCCGTGACGTCGACGTTGATGATGTCGCCGTCCTCCAGCACGGTGGAGTCCGGGATGCCGTGGCAGATCACCTCGTTGAGCGAGGTGCAGCAGGATTTCGGGAAGCCCTTGTAGCCGAGGGTCGACGGGTACGCCCCGTGGTCGAGCAGGAACTCGTGCACCACCCGGTCGATCTCGTCGGTGGTCACGCCCGGCTTGCAGTGCTCCCCGGCCAGCTGGGTGGCCTGCGCCGCGAGCCGGCCGGCGATCCGCATCCGATCGATCGTCTCGGCGGTCTGCACGTGCGACCCGCGCCACTCCCTGGGGCGTTTCTTCCCCACGTACTCAGGGCGGACGATCTGAGCCGGGACCGATCGCGCACGCGATTGCTTTCCCGGCACGAGTGGGGCACGTACGGTCATGGGCACAGCCTAACCGGCGGCGAACGCGCCCCGGCCGGGAGCGGACGCCCCGTCCTTGCCGCCCCCGGAGCGCTGTGAAATCGTGTTGTCGTGGATCAAGAGGGCCAGGACCCGAACTTCTCGGTGACCGGCGCCGTGGACGGCGGCCGGGTCACCGTGACGGTGACCGTCCAGAGGCCCTTGAGCGCGTAGACCGACGCGGGGCGCAGGCTGATCGACGACGCGTCGTCGAAGTAGCGCGTGCGGCACGGGACCTCGGCCATCGGGAACCCGAGGTGCGCCGACTGGTAGAGGACCTCGGCGTCGAAGCTGAAGCCGATCGAGTTGCGCAGCCACGGGACCTCGAGCAGCAGGCGGCGGCTGTAGGCCCGGTAGCCGGTGTGGCACTCCGCCAGCGACGTCCCCATGATGCGGTTCTGGATCGCGGTCAGGCCGAGGTTCGCGATCCACTTGTACCAGGGCATCCCGCCGCGCAGGGCGCTCCGCCGGTTGGGCAGGAAGCGCGAGCCGAGCACGAGATCGGCGTCGCCCGCGACGATCGGGGCGACCATCGACGGGATCAGGTCCGGCGCGTACTGCCCGTCGGGGTGCAGCATCACGACGACGTCGGCGCCGCGCTGCAGGGCGTGGAGGTAGCACGTCTTCTGGTTCGCGCCGTAACCCGCGTTGTGCGGGTGCCAGACCGTCGTGATGTTCAGCCGCTCGGCGACCTGGAGCGTGTCGTCGGTCGACGAGTCGTCGACCAGCAGCAGCTCGTCGACCCAGTCGCGCGGGATCCCGTCGACCGTCGCCTCCAGCGTCAGCGCCGCGTTGTGCGCCGGCATCACGACGATGGTGCGGTGGTTCGGGTTGGCCTTGCTCATCGTCCGTGCGGGTCGCTGGTCGGGGTCGGGCCGGTGCGGACGGCCTCGAGGTAGATGCTCGCGCCGCGGCCCTCGCGGGACTCCCCCACGGCCGCCAGTACGGCGACCGGCAGGAGGGCCCCCGCGACCGCGGCCGTGAACGCCCGGCGCGCCCCGGACAGCGGGGCCTGCCGCGCGTCCGGCTGACGGATCGCATCGTAGAGGTCGCCCGCGCCCGGGACGCGCCCCACGAGACCGTGCAGCGCGCAGAAGACGGACTGGCCGGCGCGCAGGTGCCCGCGCGTGCGGATCGCAAAGCCCTCGGCCCGCAGCCCGTCCTCCAGCGCGCCGGGCGTGAAGTGCACGAGGTGCCGGGGCTGGTCCCAGGCGAGCCAGCGGTCGCCGAAGGACCGGGCCTGCCGGCTGTCGGCGTTCGGGCAGGCGAGCACGAGGACGCCGCCGGGCTGCAGCAGCCGGGCGGCCTCGCGGATCGCGACCCGCGGCTCGGGCAGGTGCTCGATCACGTGCCAGAGGATCACCGCGGCGGCCCCGCCCTCGGGGCGCTCGAGCTCGTCGAGCGCGTCGTCGCGCAGGTCCGGCCGCGCCGTGGTGTCGGCGTCGCGCTCCAGGCCGATCGCCTCGCGGCCGCGGCGGTGCAGCGCGTCGAGCAGGTGCCCGTCGCCGGCGCCGACGTCGATCACGACGCCGTCGGGGGCGATCCGGTCGACCGTCCAAGCCGTGCTGCCACGCGTCATCCGCAGGATCGCGTCGCCGGGACCGGAGAAGCGCCCGCCCTCGGGCCGGTACCAGTCCGCGTACGCGTGGTCGAGCTCGGCGGCGTCGGGCCACGGCCAGGTCAGCTGGACGCCGCACGAGGTGCAGCGCACGCGCCGGTGGCCGGTCGGGGTCGCATCCGCCGTGGGCGCACCGCACCACGGGCAGGCGGCTGGTCCGGCGGCGCGGTCGGGCGTCGGGGCGACGACCGGGTCGACCGCGTGCGAGGGGGACGTCGGCACCCGCCGGATCCTAGTCGGCGGCCTCCGCCGGGCGCCGCGGCGTACGGCGGCG
>NZ_JBFAPC010000304.1:0-2800 GCF_040675535.1 Patulibacter sp. NPDC049589
GGCGTGCAGGTGGCTAGGGCGTCGCCGGTGCGTCTGGAGCCCTCGGCGCCGGCGGCGCGTTGGGCGACGCAGGCGTCCAGGGCGATCCCGGCGCCAAGGGCGACGCCGGAGCCCCCGGTGCGCCGGGAGCGAAGGGCGATCCCGGCGCCCCGGGCGCGAAGGGCGACGCCGGGACCCCGGGCGCCAGGGGCGACTCGGGCCCCAAGGGCGACGCCGGCCCGCAGGGCATCCCCGGTCCTCCCGGCACCTCAGGCGGCCCGACCGTCATCGAGTACCGGGTGTCGTCGCACTTCGCGGCACCGCCGCTGACCACGGCGCAGGCCGCCGACCCGTATCCGGTCAAGGCCGGCGGTCCCACGAACGTCACGGCCGGCGCCGCGTGCGACACCGGCAGCTACCCGGTGGGCGGCGGCGTCCTGCCCAGCGACAGCCGCGTCGGCGCGATCGCCATCACCGGGCTCATCCCCGTCGTCAACCCCGACCCGACGGAGCCGAGCGGCTACGTCGCCGCCGTCGACAACCTCACCGACGAGGAGCAGGGCTTCCAGGTGTACGTCAACTGCATCAAGGCGACGGCCGACACCGAGAAGCCCACGTCCGACCTGCCGGCCGCCGTGCGCGACCGCTACACCCGCGTCCTCCGGGAGGCCAAGTGATGTCCGCCCAGCACCCCCGGCGGCGTACCGCCGTCCTCGCCCTGATCGGCGGGGCCGCCGTCGTCCCCGCCGCGATCGCGCCGGCCGCCGACGCGGCCGCGTCCACCACCGCGGTCCGCCGCGTCGAGCGGATCGCCGGCGTCCAGCGGGCTCCGGACCGGACGGCGGTCGCCCCGTCGTCGTCGCCGGCCGGCGCCCAGGACGTCCCCTCCGGCACGCCGGCGGGCGCCCGTCGCTCCCTGCGGGCCGCGCGGCCGGACTGGGGGCGCACCGGCACGGCGCTCGGCCGCGTCGACCGCACGCAGACCGTCCCGCTGAGCCTCACGCTCGCCTGGCGGGACCCCGACGGGCTCGCCGCGTTCGTCCGCGACGTGACCGACCCGCACTCCGCGTCCTACGGCCACTACCTGACGCCCGAGGCGTTCCGCGTGAAGTACGCGCCGACAGCCGCGACCGTGACGAAGGTCGCGGCCGCGCTCCGGGCCCGCGGGCTCACGGTCGACGCGGTCTCGCGCAACGGCGCGCGGCTGACCGCCCACGGCACGGCGTCGCAGGTCGAGCAGGCGTTCGGCACGGCGCTGAACGCCTACCGCGTGAAGGGGAAGACCCTCCGTGCGGCGGCGGGCACCCCGACCCTGCCGGCCGACGTCGCCCCCGACGTCACCGCCGTCCAGGGCCTCGACCAGTCCGGGGCGTTCACGAAACCCGGCGCCACCCCGGCGCCGGTCTTCCGCAACGCCGGGCCGTGCTCGACGTCCTGGGCGCAAAGGCTCTCGACCGGCACCCCGGACGCGTTCGGCGGCCCGGTGCCGGTCGTGCCCTGCGGCTACACGTCCAAGCAGCTGCGCTCGGCCTACGGCCTCACGACCGGCCAGGACGGCGGCGGCAGCGCGGTGGCGATCATCGACGCCTACGCGTCGCCCACCATCGCGAAGGACGCGAACACCTGGTCGGCGAACCAGGGCGTCCCGGCCTTCGCGACCGGCCAGCTGGACCAGTCGCTGACGCCCTACTGGATCACCCAGATCCCCGAGACGCCGGGCGACGCCGGCGACGACCCGCAGGGCTGGTACGGCGAGGAGACGCTGGACGTCGAGGCCGTCCACGCCATGGCGCCGGGCGCGAAGGTCGTCTACGCGGGAGCCCGCGACCCGTACGACGCGTCGCTGGACGACACGCTCAGCGACGTCGTCGACTCCGGCAAGGCGCAGATCGTCTCCAACTCGTACGGCGAGACCGAGGGCGACACCTCCGAGGCGTCGCGCGCGGCGTTCGAGACCATCGCGCAGGAGGCCGCCGCCACCGGCGTCGGGCTCTACTTCTCCTCCGGCGACAACGGCGACGAGGTCGTCAACACCGGCGAGCGGCAGGCGGACTTCCCGTCGGGCAGCCCGTCGGTGACGGCGGTCGGCGGCACGTCGATCGGCATCGGCGCGGACGGCCAGTGGCTGTTCGAGACGCCGTGGGGGACGGACAAGTCGAACCTGAACGCGGCCGGCACGGGCTGGGACCCGGCGCCGGGTGATCCCGCCGCCTACACCTCGGGCGGCGGCGGGGGCACGAGCGCCTTCGCGGCCCAGCCGGCGTACCAGGCGGGGATCGTCCCGCCCGCGCTGGCGACGAAGTACCCCGGCTCGACGTCGGCGCACCGGGTGGTGCCGGACGTCTCGGCGATCGCCGACCCGAACACCGGGTTCCTGATGGGCCAGACGCAGACGTCGCCCGACGGCAGCGTCGCGTACTCCGAGTACCGGATCGGCGGCACGAGCCTCGCGTCGCCGGTGACCGCCGGGATCATGGCCGTCGTCGACCAGGGTCGCGCGGCGAAGGGCCTGGCGCCGACCGGCTTCGCGAACCCCGCCCTGTACGCGGCGCCGGCGACGGCGTTCCACGACCAGGCGGACGGCTCGCGGGCCACGCGGGGCGTCGTCCGGACGGACTTCGTCAACTCGGCGGACGACTCCGACGGCCTGGTGACGAGCCTCCGGGCGATCGGCGACACCGGGACGCTCAGCTCGATCCCCGGCTACGACGACTCGACGGGCCGGGGGAGCCCGAACGGGTCGGCGTTCTACGACGCCATGACCGCCGCACCGACGAAGTGACGGCGCGGCCGGCCCGCTCCGGCGGGCCGGCCGCGCGGT
>NZ_JBFAPC010000305.1:0-2756 GCF_040675535.1 Patulibacter sp. NPDC049589
CGAGGTGTTCGAGGCGAAGGTCGTCGGCAGCGGACGGATCTACGAGACGGAGCTCTACGTCTTCACCGGGCGCGACGGGCGGATGCACTACGACTGGAGCGACTGCAGCTGTCCCGTCGGCAGCAGCTGCAAGCACGTCGCCGCCGTCGCGATCACCGCCGACCAGGGCCGCGTCCAGCGGTCCACCGGCCGGAAGCCGCCGGCCACGACCCCCGCACTGCCCGACTGGGAACGGCCCCTCCACGACCTGTTCGTCGACGACACGGCGCATGGGGCCGGGATCCCGCTGGCGATCTCGATCGTGGCCCGCCGTGCCCAGGACGGTGTGCTCGAGCTGCACGCGCGGCTCAAGCGTCCCGGGGCCCGGGGCGGCTGGATCAACGGCGACCTGCGCTGGGACGGATTCTCGAGCCGGCACGTCGGCCGAAGCGAGTACCGCGGTGATCACCTGGACCTCGCAGCAGAGTTGTGGGCGGTGTTCCAGGCCCGCCAGAGCGGACGGTCCACCTCCTCGTACTCCTCGTACGCGTACGGACCGTCGCAGACGAAGACGCTCGACCTCGGCGCGTTCAACAGCCCGCAGCTCTGGCCCCTCCTGGAGCGGGCCCGCGAACAGGAGATCGCGCTGGTCCACGGTCGCCGGGCCCTGGGCAAGGTCGAGCTCCTCGAGGGCGACCTGTGCTTCGACGTCGAGGACCGCGACGACGGCATCGACGCCCGGGTCGTGCTGCGCGTCGCAGGCGTGGCGGCGGATCTCGTTCCGGTCGCGTTCATCGGCGCGGGCGGCCACGGGCTCGTCTGCACCACGCCGGAGGCGGCCGACCTCGATCCGGACCGCTGGCCGTTGCGGCTCGTCCGGCTGGAGCGCCCCGCCCCGCCGGCGCTGCAGCGGATGGTCCTCACCGGGACCCCGCTGCGCGTCCCGCCCGACCAGGCCGAGCGCTTCGCGCACGAGATCGCCCCGGGGCTGCGCCGGCACGCGCCCGTCGTCTCGAGCGACGGCAGCTTCGTCGTCCCGGAGGTCTCGGCGCCCCGGCTGGAACTCCGGGCCACGCACGGCGACGACCACGGGCTCGAGCTCGCGTGGGAGTGGCGGTACGAGATCGACGGGCAGGCGCGCTGCACGCCCTTCGCGGCGACGCGCGACGGCTATCGCGACCTCCGCGCCGAGCGGGCGGCGATCGAGGCGACCGTCGTCGACGACGAGGAGCTGCGTCGGCTCGGCCTCGTCGACGGCCGCGGCCGACCGCAGAGCGGCGTGGCCAGGCTGTCGGGTCTCGACACCGCCGAGGCGACGACCGAGCTGCTGCCCCGCCTGGCCGGCCACGAAGGGGTCGACCTGCGACGGCAGGGGACGCCCGCCGACTACCGCGACGTCGGCGACGAGCTGGAGGTCGGCTTCTCCACGCAGGCGAGCGACGGCGACCACGACTGGTTCGATCTGGGCGTCACGATCAGGGCCGACGGCCAGGACGTCCCGTTCGAGCGGGTCTTCACCGCGCTGGCCGACGGCGCAGAGCACCTCCTGCTGGCCGACGGTGCGCACTTCTCGCTGACGACCCCGAAGCTCCAGGCGCTCCGGGCCCTGATCGACGAGGCCCGGGCGCTCGCCGACACGCCGGCGGGTGCACCGCTGAAGATCAGTCGCTACCAGGCGGGCCTCTGGGAGGACCTCGTCGCGCTCGGCGTCGTGACCGAGCAGGCCGCGGCGTGGCAACGGCAGATCGACGGGCTGACGCGGCTGGACGCCCTCGCCGATCATGCGCTGCCGACCGACCTGGACGCCGACCTGCGCCCGTACCAGCAGGACGGCTACCGCTGGCTGACCCAGCTATGGGACCTCCAGCTGGGCGGGATCCTCGCCGACGACATGGGCCTGGGTAAGACGCTCCAGGCCCTCGCGCTGATCGCCCACGCCAAGGAGCGCGACCCCGAGGCCGGGCCGTTCCTCGTCGTCGCGCCCACGAGCGTCGTGGCCGGCTGGGTCGCCGAGGCCGCCCGCTTCACGCCCGGGCTCGTCGTCCGGGCGCTGACCGACACGCTCAAGAAGGCCGGCGTCACGCTCGCCGAGGCGCTCGACGGCACCGACGTCCTCGTCACGACCTACACGCTGCTGCGCCTGGACGCCGAGCACCACTGTGCGGTCCCGTGGGCCGGGGTGATCCTCGACGAGGCGCAGCAGGTCAAGAACCACCAGGCGAAGACCCACGGCTGCGTCCGGCGGCTCGACGCGCCGTTCAAGCTCGCGATCACGGGCACGCCGATGGAGAACGGCCTGATGGAGCTGTGGGCGCTCTTCTCGATCACCGCCCCGGGGCTCTTCCCGAGCCCGAAGCGCTTCGACGAGCAGTACGTCCGACCGATCGAGAGGGGCCACGACGCCGAGCGGCTGGATCGCCTGCGCCGGCGGGTCCGCCCGCTGATGCTCCGCCGCACGAAGGATCTCGTCGCCGCCGACCTGCCGCCGAAGCAGATCCAGGCGCTCCCCGTGGGGCTGCACCCGCGCCACCGACAGGTCTACGACACGCACCTGCAGCGCGAGCGCCAGCGGATCCTCGGCCTGCTGCAGGACTTCGACAAGAACCGCTTCACGATCCTGCGGGCGATCACGCTGCTGCGGCAGATGAGCCTGCACCCTGTGCTCGTCGACCCGCAGTACGCAACCGTCCCGTGCGCCAAGCTGACGGCGCTCGTCGGGCAGTTGGAGGACGTCGTCGGCGGCGGGCACCGGGCGCTCGTCTTCAGTCAGTTCACCG
>NZ_JBFAPC010000306.1:0-2750 GCF_040675535.1 Patulibacter sp. NPDC049589
CGGATCTCGCCCTGGATGTTGGGGACCGCGTAGCTGACGAACCGGCCGCCGCGTCCGGCGTCGTAGCGCTCGATCGCGTTGGTCAGGCCGACCAGCCCCGCCTGCGTCAGGTCCTCCGGGTCCTGGCCACGCCCCGCGTACCGGCGGGCGACAGAGCGCACCAACGGCATGCAGCGCTCCACCAGGCGCTCCCGAGCCTGCAGGTCCCCAACGCCCTGATAACGGCGCAGCAGATCGTTGTCGATTCGCTCGCGCCGCGTGCTCATACGGCTTTGCCGGCCACGAGCGTCGTGGGCACCGGGGTCGGCGCCTCGGCCAGGAGGTCGCCGCCGGTGCCGAGGATCAGCTCGGCGGCGGCGCCGCCCAGGTGCGCGTTGCGGGCGTCCTCGTCGTCGAAGAGGTCGACGAGGAAGAAGACGGTCGGGTCCTGCTCGGCGCGCAGCGTCAGCCACGGCCGGGTGCCGGCCTCCGCCTCGACGTGCTCCAGCGCACGGACGAGGATGTCGTTGAACTGCTCGGCGGTGTCGGGCTTGGTCTTGAACTGGATGACGAGTCCGGGACGGGCCATAAGAGTGCTCCTTCGCGTTGTGAGACCTCACATTCCCACTTCCGCTCCTCCTCGATGCGACGCGTTTCGTATCGTTTGCGCCAATGCATGTCGGCGTCGTCGCGATCCCCGGCACCTTCGACTCGGCCTTCACGAGCGTCCTCGACATCCTGCGGGTCGCCGAGACGCTGCGCCGATCGGTGGACCCCGACATCCCGCCGGTCCAGACGACCGTCGTCGGGCTGCGCCCCTCCGTGCGGACCGCGGGGGGCCTCATCATCGAGGCCGACCGCGCCCTCGACGACGGCATGGACGACTACGACGTCCTCGTCGTCCCCGCGCTCGGAGCGCTCTCCGCAGCAGCCGTGGAGGACGCGCTCGCGCTGCCGCCGGTCCGCGAGCTCCGCGCAGCGCTCCGCGACGAGGCCTCCAGCCTGCCGCGCCTGGCGGGCGCGTGCACGGGGACGTTCCTGCTCGCCGAGGCCGGCCGGCTCGACGGCGCCGCCGCGGCCACGAGCTGGTGGCTCAGCGAGACGTTCCAGCGCCGCTATCCGCTGGTCGACCTGGACACCACGCGCATGGTCGTGCGCAGCGGCGGCGTCCTGACCGCGGGCGCCGCGTTCGCGCACATCGATCTGGCGATCAGCCTCGTCTCCGAGATCTCCCCACGACTCGCAGAGACCGTCGCCCACCATCTCCTCATCGACGAGCGACCCACCCGCTCGATCGAAGCGCTCCACGGACATCTCGCCGCCACCGACGTCCTCGTCACGCGCCTGGAGGACGAGGTCCGGCGCCGCATCTCGGAGGACCTCTCCGTCTCGGACCTCGCCGACGCGCTGGGCGTCACCAGACGCACGCTGGAGCGCCACGTGCGCCAGCGAACCGGAGCGACCCCCAACCAGCTCATCCGACGCCTCCGCGCCGAACGCGCCAAGCACCTCCGCCGCACCACCGACCTCTCGATGGACCAGATCGCCTCCCGCGTCGGCTACGCCAACGCCATCACCCTCCGCCGACTCCTCACCAGCACCACCTGACCCGCAGCGCCCACCGAGGAGCCGCCTCCGCAGGTACGACGGCCACACACCTTGGTCACTTGCATCAGACGTGCTCAATCCGACGCATCCCCTTTGTCGGGCCGGGTAACCGCAGGCCCCGATCAAGAGGAGTTCCCATGAAGGCACTGGTCTACAACGGCGCGCGCGACGTGTCGGTCAACGAGGTCCCGGACGCGAGGATCGAGCGTCCCAACGACGTCGTCATCAAGCTCACGACCACCAACATCTGCGGCTCGGACCTGCACATGTACGAGGGCCGCACCGACCTCGAGCCCGGCAAGGTCCTCGGCCACGAGAACATGGGCGAGATCGTCGAGATCGGCGACGGCGTCGAGACGCTCGAGGTCGGTCAGCGCGTCGTCCTGCCGTTCAACATCGGCTGCGGCTTCTGCAAGAACTGCGAGGCCGGCAAGACCGGCTACTGCCTGACCGCCAACCCGGGGACGGCCGGCGCCGCCTTCGGCTTCGCGGGCATGGGCCCCTACGACGGCGGCCAGGCGGAGTACCTGCGCGTGCCGTTCGCGGACTTCAACTGCCTGCGCCTGCCTGAGGGCGCGGAGGAGAAGGAGCTCGACTACGTGATGCTGTCGGACATCTTCCCGACCGGCTGGCACGCGACCGAGCTGGCCGGCCTGCAGCCGGGCGAGTCGATCGTCGTCTACGGCGGCGGCCCCGTCGGCCTCATGGCCGTGCACTCCGCGGTCATCAAGGGCGCCTCGAAGGTCATGCTCGTGGACTTCCACGACGACCGCCTCGCGCTCGGCGAGCAGCTCGGCGCGATCCCGATCGATCCGCGCAAGGGCGACGTCGTCGAGCAGATCCTCGAGCAGACCCGGGGCGAGGGTGCGGACCGCGGCGCCGAGTGCGTCGGCTACCAGTGCCACGACCACCACGGCACCGAGATCCCGAACCTGACGATGAACCAGCTCGTCGCGGCCGTCCGCCCGACCGGCGGCATCGGCGTCGTCGGACTGTTCCTGCCCGAAGATCCGGGTGCCAAGGACGACATGGCCAAGAACGGTCAGATCGCCTTCGACTACGGCAACCTCTGGTTCAAGGGCCAGCACGTCGCCAACGGCCAGGCCAACGTCAAGCACTACAACCGCCGGCTGCGCGACCTCATCACCGAAGGCAAGGCCAAG
>NZ_JBFAPC010000307.1:0-2738 GCF_040675535.1 Patulibacter sp. NPDC049589
GCTCGAAGCCCACCGAGGGCATCGTCGCGATGAGGTCGAGGTCGTACTCGCGCTCGAGGCGCTCGCGGACGATGTCCATGTGCAGCAGACCGAGGCGCCGGACGAGCACGTGGAACGAGCGCTCGACCATCCAGACCAGGGCGGACGCGATCTGGCCGGCCTCGTCCTCCGCGTGCCCGTCCCGCACGAGGCGCTCCCGCGTGGCGTCGACGAAGCGGCCGATCTCGTCGGCCCAGTGCGCGGCGATCACGGCGTCGTAGCCGGCGGCCTCCACCAGCGCGAGCACCAGGACCCGCGACGCCCGGTAGTGCGCGGCGATGTCCGCCAGCGCGATGCGGAGCTCGGCGCGCCCGCCGGTGCCGCTCCACCAGTGGTCTGCGTCGTCGAAGAGCCCCGCCACGAACTGGTCGGTCGCGGCCAGCAGCAGGTCGCGCTTGTCGCGGAAGTAGAGGTAGAAGCCCGTGCGCTTCTGCCCGGCGCGCTCGGCGATCGCGCCGACCGACAGCGCCGCGTAGGGGGTGCCCTCCTCCAAGAGCGCCGTCGCGGCGGCGATCAGCGCGGTCTCCTGCACGCGGGGCGCGCCGGGTTCGTCGCGTCTGGAGAGGACGGCCATGCGCCCATCCTACGGCCGGATCCCCTCCGGGCGGCCGGGCGGACCACGAGCCGTGGCAGTGCCTGCGGAAACGGGACTTGACAGGACGTCTGACACCCTGTCAGTCTGCGGCCGCGCGGCGACCGGCCGGGCGGACGGAGGGCGAGGAGCGGGCATGGGGACGACGACGATCGAAGACGCGGCGGGCGGGCACGACCACCACCACGACCACGGCGACGCGCCGCAGGTCAACGAGCCCGCCTGGACCGACGGCAAGCGCTACATCTGGCTGCTCGGCCTCGTCATCCCGGTGACGCCGTTCATCGCCTGGGGCCTCGTCGAGGCGACGGGCGTGGGGGCCTTCTGGTGGCTCGGCCCGGTCCTCGTCTACGCGCTCATGCCGGTGCTCGACACGTTGATCGGCACCGACGCCGAGAATCCGCCCGACCGCGTGCTGGCCTGGCTCGAGCAGGACCGCTACTACCGCTGGTGCACCTACGCGTACATCCCGCTGCAGTACGCGTCGCTGGTCCTCGCCTGCATCCTCTGGACGTCGGGCGACCTCGGGCTCGTCGGCGATCTCGGCCTGGCGACCACCGTCGGCGTCGTCTCCGGCTTCGCGATCAACGCGGCGCACGAGCTCGGCCACAAGCGCGACAAGGCCGAGAAGTGGCTCTCGAAGATCGCGCTGGCGCAGACGTTCTACGGCCACTTCTTCATCGAGCACAACCGCGGCCACCACGTCCGCGTCGCGACGCCGGAGGACCCGGCCAGCTCCCGCCTGGGCGAGAGCTTCTACGCGTTCTGGCCGCGCACGGTGAAGGGCAGCTTCACGTCCTCGGTGCACCTCGAGTGGGAGCGCTTCCGCCGGCTGAAGAAGAATCCGTGGACGCTCAGGAACGACCTGTTGAACGCGTGGCTCATGAGCGTCGTCCTGTTCGGCGGCCTGCTCGCGATCTTCGGCCTGGAGGTCGCGCCGTGGCTCGCGTTCCAGGCGATCTACGGGTTCACGCTGCTGGAGATCGTCAACTACCTCGAGCACTACGGCCTCGTTCGCCAGAAGAAGGACGACGGCCGGTACGAGCGCACGCGCCCCGAGCACTCGTGGAACAGCAACAACGTCGCGTCCAACGTCTTCCTCTACCACCTGCAGCGCCACTCGGACCACCACGCGCACCCCACCCGCCGCTACCAGGCGCTGCGCCACTTCGAGGAGGCCCCGCAGCTGCCGTCGGGCTACGGCACGATGATCGTCGTCGCGGCGATCCCGCCCCTCTGGCGCCGGGTCATGGACCACCGCGTGATGGCGCACTACGGCGGCGACGTGACCCGCGCCAACCTCCTGCCGCGCAAGCGCGAGCAGCTGCTGCGCCGCTTCGGCCCCGGCACCCCGGCGGCCGAGGAGGGCGCGCGCGTCTGGGCCCGCCGCGAGGAGGCCGACCGCCTGGCCCGCGAGCAGGCCGACGCCGAGGCCGCGGCAGCCGCGGTCGTCACGGACGCCGCCGCCGGGCACCGCTGCCCGGCCTGCGGCTACGTCTACCGGCAGGAGGCCGGCGACCCGCACGAGGGCGTCCCGGCCGGCACCGCGTGGGCCGACGTCCCCGACACGTGGAACTGCCCGGAGTGCGGCGTCCGCGACAAGGTCGACTTCGTGCCGGTGCTGCGGGAGGGGGCCGCGGCCTGAGGGAGCGGCCACGCGCCCGACGATGGGCGGGGGAGGGGCACCGCCCGCGGGGCGGAGCGGTGGGGGTCGGTCGGGCGCGCCCGGGCGGCGCGGCGGGCGCGGCGGGGCAGCGCGGCGGGAATCGGGCGGTGGGCCGACGCGGGGCGGCGATCGCGGCGTGTCCGGCTCGAGTTGTCCCGCGTAGGCGGGGAGAACTCGTGCAGGAGTTCCGGGCGCCACGAGCCGCTCGTGGCGCGGAGCCTGCCGCGCCGACCGCCGACCGGCCATGGATGGTGATGAGACCCGATCTCATGTATGGTCGGTCGCCCGTCGGGTCCGGCCATCCGGGCCCGACGCGCTCTTCGTCGCACCGTCAGGAACCTCCGCATGCCCGTTCCCTCCTCGCGCAGCGCCGCCCGCGCGTCACACCGCTCGACCCCCGCCGCCGGCCGCGCCGTCGCCGGCACCGCGGCGGATCCCGCC
>NZ_JBFAPC010000308.1:0-2662 GCF_040675535.1 Patulibacter sp. NPDC049589
GTGGGTGTGGACATCTGAAGTGGCCCCTCTGTCGACGCTTGAAGTGGCCCCACCTGCGGTCGTGATCGTCGGGCCCCGCGCGACCGTCGTCAGGCGGTGCGGGCAGGGTTGGGCAGAAGGTGAGTTCACGCGTGGAGCAGTTCGAGCAGATCCGCAGGGACCATGCGCGGGAGGGCCTCTCGATCCGAGAGCTCGCCAGGCGCCACGGGGTGCATCGACGGGCGGTTCGTCAGGCGTTGGAGAACGCGCTGCCGCCCGCCAAGCGGGCGCCGGAGGGGCGGCCGGCGCCGAAGCTCGGCCCGTATCGGCCGATCATCGATCGGTGGCTGCAGGACGATCTGTCCGCACCGAGGAAGCAGCGCCATACCGCGCGGCGGGTGTGGCAGCGGCTTGTCGCCGAGCACGGCGCTGTGGTGTCCGAGCGGCAGGTCTCCAGGTATGTCGCCGCGAGGCGACGCGAGATCGGCGCGACGGTGCTGGGGACGGTGCCGCTGATCGCGATGCCGGGTGTGGAGGCGGAGGTCGATTGGGGCGAGGCGACCGTCGTGCTGGCGGGCGAGGAGGTTGTGGTCGGCCTGTTCGTGATGCGGGCCTGTTTCTCCGGCGCGCAGTTCGTCGTGGCGTTCCGGCGGCAGACGCAGCAGGCGTTTCTCGAGGGGCATGTCCGCGCGGTGGAGTTCTTTCACGGCGTCTTCGACACCGTCCGCTACGACAACCTCAAGGCCGCCGTCTCGCAGGTCCTGAGGGGCCGAAGGCGGTTGGAGTCCGACCGGTTCGTCGCGCTGAGGTCGCACTACGGCTTCGACGCGGTGTTCTGCCTGCCCGGGGTCGAGGGGGCGCACGAGAAGGGCGGTGTGGAGGGCGAGGTCGGCCGGTTTCGCCGTCGCCACCTCGTGCCGGTCCCGTCGTTCTCGTCGCTGGAGGCCCTGAACGAGCACCTGTTGGAGTGCTGCTTCGTTGACCTCGAGCGCACCGTGACGGGGTATCGCGAGCCGGTCGGCGAGCGGTTGTGGCAGGAGCGCATGGTGCTGCGCCTGTCGCCGGGGCGGTGGGAGACCGGCGAACCGGCGTCGCCCAGGGTGGACGGCAAGGGCATGGTGACGGTGCGGCAGAACCGGTATTCCGTGCCGGTCGGCCTGATCGGCCGCCAGGTCCACGTGCTCGTGCGCGCGGACGAGATCATCGTCTCGCACGGCGACAAGGTCGTCGCCCAGCACGAGCGCGCGACGGGCCGGTTTGAGGTGCGGGCGCAGCTGGATCACTACCTCGAGCTGCTCGCCAAGAAGCCCGGTGCGCTGGCCCGGTCGCTCGCGCTGCACCAAGCCCGCGAGGACGGCCAGTGGCCCGCGTGCTTCGACGATCTGTGGCGGCAGCTGCACGACCGCTACGGCGTCTCCGCCGCGGCCCGGCAGATCGTCGACACGCTGCTTCTCGTGCGCGAGCACGGCCCCGACCGCGTCCAGGGCGCGGTGCAGGACGCGCTGGCGGCCGGCGCGGTCGATCACGCCGCCGTGGTGTTGCTCTGCACGCGTGCCAGCGCCGGTGCGGTGCCGGTGGCGCTGCAGATCGATGGGCGTCTGGCGGGGATCGGCGCGCCGCCACCGGATGATCTCGCGCGCTACGACCAGCTCCGCGCGCCCGCGGTGCGGGCGCTGGCGGAGGCGGCCCGATGAGCGCGACTGATCCGCAGCAGCAGGCGCTGGAGGCGTTGATCGACGCGCACGCCATCGCGTTGAAGTTGCCGACGATCCGCAAGCGGTTTCGGTCGCTCGCGGCTGAGGCCGCACGCGAGAACCTCTCGCCCGTCGCGTACCTCGCGGCGCTCTTGGACGCCGAGACGATCGAACGGGGCGAGCGGGCGCGGCGCCGGCGGTTGCACGAGGCGCGGTTCCCGATCCACAAGGACCTCGCGGGCTTTCGCTTCCACGACAACCCCGTGGTGCCGCAAGCGACGATCGCTTCCTTGGCGGCGGGCCAGTGGATCGCCGACCGCGAGTCGGTGATCCTCGTCGGCGATTCCGGCACCGGCAAGACGCACCTCGCGACCGCTCTGGGGGTGGCGGCCTGTGAGCAGGGCCGGCGGGTGCGATTCACGACGCTCGCGGCGTTGGCGACGGAGCTGCACGAGGCACGCTCCGGACACGAGCTCGCGCGGGTGACGGGCCGCTACGCCAGGTTGGATCTGTTGATCCTTGACGAGCTCGGCTACCTGTCGCTGCCTGACGGCACCGCGGAGCTCGTGTTCGGCGTGCTCTCCGACCGCCACGAACGCGGCTCGTTGGTCGTGACGACGAACCTGCCGTTTGGCGAATGGACCCGCGTCTTCCCCGACCCGCGGCTCGCGAAGGCGGTCGTTGATCGGCTCACGCACCGGGCGCACATCATCGACTGCGGCACCGAGTCGTGGCGCTTCAACCACGGCCTCGGACAATCCGCCCCGGCCCGGCGACTCGACCCGGCAGGGCACGCCCCCGGACCCGAGACCGGGCCCGACGACGGAGTGTGAGTGGTGGTCGGAGCGCCGGCGGTGCTCGCCCTACGGGCTCACCCCGCCGGCGCTCCGACCACGCCCTGCGGCATCATCCCCAGAGTCAATCCAGAGACCGCCAGGTGGAGCCAGTTGAAGCGTCCACGGTGGGGCCACTGCAAGTGACCACGCCCA
>NZ_JBFAPC010000309.1:0-2604 GCF_040675535.1 Patulibacter sp. NPDC049589
GCCCTCGGGCCGGCCGGGCGCGCGGGCCGAGGGGGCGGCGCGCCGCGCGGGGACCGGCCTGGGCGCGCTCCCTACAGCGGGTCCTCGAGCTCGCCGAGGCGCTCGGTGAGCCGCAGGTTCTCGCGGTAGTCGACCGGGACGGCGATCACGGTCACGCCGCTGGAGGCGAGCCCGGCCTGCAGCGCCGGCAGCAGCTGGTCGGCCTCGGTGATCCGGACGCCGGTCCCGCCGAAGCTCTGGGTGAACGCGACGACGTCGGGGTTGCCGAACTTCACGGAGGAGCTGGTGCCGAGCTCCATCTCCATCTTCCACTCGATCAGGCCGTAGCCGTCGTCCTCCCAGACGAGGACGCAGAGCGGGATCTCCTCGCGGACCGCGGTCTCGAGCTCCTGGGCGTGCATGAGGAAGGCGCCGTCGCCGGTGGCGGCCAGCACCTTCGCCTCCGGACGGGCGAGCTTGGCGCCGAGCGCACCGGGCAGCGCGAAGCCCATCGTCGACAGGCCGTTGGAGAGCAGGCACGTGTTCGGCGCGTAGGTGGGGTAGAGCCGTGCCATCCACATCTTCACCGCCCCGGTGTCGGCGAGCACGATGTCCTCGCGGCCGAGCGCCTTGCGGGTGTCGGCGACGATCCGCTGGGGCGTCAGCGGCACCTGGGTGTCGGCGTCGTGGCCGTCGAGCTCGTCCTTGAGCAGCGCGGCGACGCCCGGAGTCTGCAGGCCCTGCCACGGCGGGGCCGCGTCGCCGCTCGCGGCCTCCAGCGCGTCGGTGAAGAGCTGCAGCGACCGGCCGATCGAGCCGTGCAGCCCGACGTCGACCGGGTAGTGGCGGTCGACCTCGGCCGGGAAGCGGTGGACGTGGATGATCGTGGCGTCGCCCTCCGGGTTGACCTTCTTGGGGTCGAACTCCTGCAGCTCGTAGCCGACGGCGACGATCGCGTCGGCGGCGTCGAAGCCGAAGTTCACGTAGTCGTGGCGCATGAAGCCGACGGCGCCGAGTCCGAGCGGGTGGTCGTCGGGGAAGACGCCCTTGCCGTGGAACGTCGTCGCGACGGGGATGCCGGTCGACTCGGCGAAGCGCAGCAGCTCCGCGGCGGCGCCGTCCTCGCGGGCCGCACCGTGGCCGGCCAGGACGATCGGGCGCTGCGCAGCCCGGAGCAGCTCGACGGCGCGGGCGATCTGGCCGTCGGTCGGCTCGTTGGGGCGGACGCGGTCGATGCGCAGCGGCGTCAGGTCGTCCGGGACTCGTGCTGCCTCGATGTCCTCCGGCACCGCGAGGTAGACCGCGCCCGGGCGCTCGGTCTGCGCGGTCTTGAAGGCCTTGCGGACGATCTCGGGGATCGACTCCGGCGTCGGGACGAGCGCCGACCACTTGGTGATCGGCGCGAACATCGGCACGAGGTCGATGCCCTGGTGGGACTCCTTGTAGGACCGGTCCCGGCCGACCTGTGCGGAGAGCGCGATCAGCGGGGTGCTGTTCGTGGTCGCGTCCGCCACGCCGAGCTGCAGGTTGATCGCCCCGGGCCCGAGGGTCGCGGAGCAGACCGCCGCGCGCTGGGTCAGCCGGCCGTACATCTCGGCCATGAACGAGGCGGCCTGCTCGTGGCGGACCAGGACGTAGCGGATCGGCGAGTCCGCGAGCGCCTGGACGAAGCGGATGTTCTCCTCGCCGGGGATGCCGAACACGTACTCGACGCCCTCGTCCTCGAGGCAGCGGACGAGGAGCTCTGCGGCGGTGACGCTCATGCGGGGGACTCCGGGGTCGGGATGGGCCGAGTCTAGGCACGCCGCCCGCTCGGCCGGTGGGGCCGGGGCAACGCGCCGACCCGGTGGCTACCCGGGGTAGGGGTGGGGCACGCGGGCGCCCGGCGCTCGCGGGGTGGTCGTCGTTTCGTCGCTGGGGGCGAGGGAAGGTCGACCGGGTCGGTGGGTGAGGGGTGTCGGTGGCGGGGTGGTCGCCCTTCCCTCGCCGGGGCGACGCAATGTCGACCAGCGCGGTGGATGCGGAGGCCGACGACGTCGCGAGCCGGTGCGTCGGGGTCCGATCCCGTCCCGGGCCGGCCGGCCGCACGAACGCCGGGTGGTCGGCCGCGCGCGCCGGGGAGTCGTGCAGAGACCGTTCCGGTCCGTCCCGGAACCGTGGAGGTCCGGGTGCGGATCCGTCGCGGTCGGCCCGCACCGCTCTCCGGGGCCTACGGTCGATCGATGGTCGATCCGCCGCCGCTCGTCCGCCCCGTCGAGGGCCCGGTGGCCTCCCGGTTCTCGTACGACCGGGCCGCGCCGTTCCTGCCCGGGCGCCGGCGGATCGTCCGCTTCTCCTCTGCGGCCGGGGCGCGGGTGGCGGCGCCCTGCGCGGGGCGGATCACCCACGCAGGCCGGGTGCCCGGCGGCCGCGCCGTCGCCCTGCGGTGCGGGGCCTGGTCCGTGACGCTGACCGGGGTCGCGCCCGGCACCGCCCGGGGCCGACGGGTGTCGGCCGGCGTCACGGTCGCGCGCGCCACCGGGCCGGTCGGCCTCGGCCTGCGCCGCGCGGCGGACGCATTCGGCTACGTCGACCCGCTGCCGCTCCTGCGGGACGGCCGGCCCGCCGACCCCGTCGTGCCGCTCG
>NZ_JBFAPC010000310.1:0-2582 GCF_040675535.1 Patulibacter sp. NPDC049589
GGCGATCGCTACATCGCCACCCGGGTGGTGCGCCGGGACGGCCGGGGCAACGTGAAGACGGCGGGCGCCGGCCTCCAGCTGATGCCGTCCGGTTTCGACGTCACGAAACTCGACACCGGCATGGACCTGGAGGATCTGGGCGAGGCGCTGGCCGGCACCCCGGCCGAGATGGACCGGGCCGTGCTGGACGCGGTCGGCCTGCCCTACGAGCAGTTCACCAGCTGCGTGGTGCTGCCGCAGGGCCAGTTCGCCGACTTCCTGCACGCCAAGCCGGCCACCCGCCAGCAGATCCTGGTCAATCTGCTCGGCCTGCACGTCTACGAGGAGGTGCAGGTCCGGGCCGCCGAGCGGGGCAAGACGGCGGAGACCAAGCTCGGCGTGGTCGAGCAGCAGATGGAGACGCTGGACGACGCGACCGACGAGGCGGTCGACGGCGCCGAGGCCTACCTGGAGCGGATGCGCGAGCTGACCCGGGCCGTGGAGGACGCGGTGCCGGGGCTGCGGGTGGCCCGGGAGGCGGAGACCGCGGCGCTCGGCACGCGGGACACGGTCGACGCCGAGCTCAGTCTGCTGTCGTCCGTGCGTACCCCGGCGGGTCTGGCCGAGGCGACCGGCGCGATCGTCGCGGCTCGGGCCGCCGCCGAGCAGGCGTCGCGTGAGGTGCACGCGGCCGAGGAGGCCGAGGAGAAGGTCCGTGGCGAGCTCGCCGCGGCCGATCGCGGCGCTCGAGTCGGCGATGATCTCGTTGACCGGCGCGGGCAGCCCGGCGCCGGCGAGCACCTCGGCGTACGCCTCGACGGGCAGGTCGGTGTAGGCGATCTCCTGGCCCGTGGCGTCGGACAGGAGCGCCGCGACCTCGGTCAGCGTCAGCGGCTGGTCGCCGGCGAGCTCGTAGGCCTGACCCTCGTGCCCGTCGCCCGTCAGCACCGCGGCCGCGGCCTCCGCGAAGTCCCTGCGCGCCGCCGGAGCGACCCGGCCGTCGCCCGCGGAGCCCGCGAGCCCGTGCTCGATCGTCGCCGCCAGCTGCCCCGTGTAGTTCTCCGAGTACCAGCCGTTGCGCAGGAAGACCGTGTTCAGCCCGGACTCCCGCAGGCGCTTCTCGGTCGCCTGGTGCTCGGACGCCAGCTGCATCGTCGTCGTGTCGGCGTTCAGAACGCTCGTGTAGGCCAGGAGCGACACGCCGGCGTCCTTCGCGGCGGCGATGACGTTGGCGTGCTGCGCGTCGCGCTGGCCGACCTCGCTGGAGGAGATCAGGAGGACGCGGTCGACGCCCTTCAGCGCCGAGGCGAGCGTGTCGGGGCGCGTGTAGTCGGCCTCCCGCACCTCGACGCCGCGGGCGGCGATGTCCTCGGCCTTGGCGGGCGTGCGGACGGCGGCGACGATCGACGCGGGGTCGACGCCGCGCTCCAGGAGGGCGTCGACGACGAGGCGACCGAGCTGGCCGGTGGCGGCGGTGACGGCGATGGTGGGCATGGTGGCTCCGAGGGTCTCGCGGTGGGCGCGGCCGGGATCCCGGCCGCCTGCGACCACCATTGCACAAACTTTTCGAAAGCGCTGTCCAAAGTGCGGCACGGCGGTCCGGAGAGCCCGTCGGCTACGATCACCCCATGGCCCGCTCCGTCGAGACCCCCGCAGCCCCGCCCGCGGCCGCGCCCGGCGACGAGGTCGATCCCACGCTGGAGCCGGACGTCTTCGCCCGCTGTTGCACCTCGCGCCACGTGCTCCAGGACGTCACGGGCCGATGGGGCGCGCTCGCGCTCGGCGCCCTCCACCAGGGCCCCGCGCGCTTCAACGCGCTGCGGCGCCGGGTCGACGGGGTCAGCGAGAAGATGCTCGCGCAGACGCTGCAGGCCCTCGAGCGCGACGGGTTCGTCCTGCGCGACGTGCAGGCCACCATCCCGCCGAAGGTCGAATACCGCCTGACGCCGCTGGGCGCCACGATCGCCGCGCACCTGGTGGGACTGATCGAGCTGCTCGAGGGCTCGATGCCCGAGGTCGCCGACGCCCAGCGGGCCTACGACGAGCGGTAGGCGCACTGCCCGGCCGGCGCCCACGAGCGGGGGCACGTCCGAGCGGGGCCGGGCGGCCGAGGCCTTCGGGGTGGTCGTCGCGTCGCACTGCCGGGGTGGTCGGCGTCGACGGGACGTCGACCGTGCGCTGCTCCTTCCCTGGGAAGGACGAACGCACTCTCGATGACCCGCTGGGCCCGCGGCGGTGCACGTCCGAGCAGGGCGCGGCGTCGACCGTGCGCTGCTCCTTCCCTGGGAAGGGCGAACGCACTCTCGATGACCCGCGGCCGCCGGGCGACCGACGGCGCCGACCGATCAGGGGGTGCGAGCCCGCCACACCGCCGCGACGCCGAGCCAGACCGTCGCCACCAGCAGCGCCGGCGCGAGCGTCAGGCTCGGGATCAGGTCGCCCGCCAGGATCCCGCCCGCGATGAACGCGACGAGCATCGTGACCGAGACGGGCGGCCGTCAGGCCGCCCGTCGGCCCCGGCGGGAGGCCCGGCGTCGCCGGCCGAAGATGGCGGCGTCGGCGACGGTGTTGATGTCGACGTCGTCGAGGACGACGGCGGCGCC
>NZ_JBFAPC010000311.1:0-2537 GCF_040675535.1 Patulibacter sp. NPDC049589
CGCCGAGCCAGATCGCCTCCAACGCGTACGACCTGGTCGTCCACGGCGACCTGCTCGAGGCCATTGGGTCCGGCCCGGGCCGCCGGCGGGGCGGGCCGGACGACGGCCTTCCGGCCTCGGGATCGAACCTCCCGGTGGTCCCGGCGCCCGGGACGTCATCCCCAGGGCGTTCTCGGTAGCCTGTCGTTTCCCGTTCGCGGGACCCGTTGGAGAGGTGCCAGAGCGGTTGAATGGGGCAGTCTCGAAAACTGTTGTAGGGGTAACCCCTCTACCGAGGGTTCGAATCCCTCCCTCTCCGCTAGCAGGACCAGACGCCCGGCCTTGCCGGGCGTCTTCGCGTCCGGGGCCGGGCGGGCGCCGGAGCTGTCGCGCCAGCGCCGGGCCGGCGCCCGGCCGGACGCACCGGCGCCCGGCCGGCGGTGGGGCGCTACTGCACCGACCGCCCCAGTCTCGACCCCCTTCGCCACGGATTTGGGCGGGAAATCTTCGTGACATCGGACGAACGCCGAGCCGCCAAGGGGCCGATCGGAGGGTCGAACGTCCATGTTCCTCATGTTCGTGTGGTTCGTCCGTCGAAGATTCGGGAGATCCCCCAACCCGGCACCCAGAGAACGGAACACCAGATGACGGAGCGGATCACCACGAGAGGACGATCAGGACGGCAGGTCCTGCTCGTCCTGCTCGCACTCGCTGCCCTGTGCGTCGCCGCTGGGTGGGCCTCGCCGGCCGCGCGGGCCGACGGCCCGAAGGCCCTGCTGACGACCCCGTCCGCGGACGGCGTGGTCATCGACCCGTCGTCCCCGCTCACCTGGACGACGGTCAGCGGCTCCGAGGGCCACTACCTCACGATCGGCCGCAGCGCCGGGGCCTACGACGTGCTCGCCTCGGGCGAGCTGCCGGCGTCGCAGACCGCGTACTCCGTCCCGATCCCGCTGCCGACCGACACCACGCTCTACGTCCGTCTCTACACCAAGGTCTCCGGCGCCTACGACCGCTGGCAGGACGTCGCGTTCACCGTGCAGGCCGGTGGGAAGGCGCGCTTCACGGCGCCCGTCGACGGCCAGAGCGCCGTCGACACGACGAGCCCGATCACGTGGGGGGCCCTCGCCGGCTCGCAGGGGTACTACCTGACCCTGGGGACGTCCGCGGGCGCCCACGACCTCCTCGCCTCGGGCGAGTTGCCGGCGTCGCAGACGTCCTACTCCGTCCCGATCTCGCTGCCGACCGGCAAGATCTACGCCCGGCTCTACACGAAGATGGGCGGTGTCTACGACCGCTGGCAGGACATCGTCTACACGGTGAAGGAGCAGCCGCTGGCCGCACTGAGCGTCAGCGGCAACCAGATCCTCGCCGGGGGCCAGCCGTTCCGCTTCCACGGCGTCAACCGCGACTCGCTCACGTGGGGTCGCAACAACTGGACGGGCTGCGGCGGCGACGGCAACTTCACCGACACCGACTTCGACCGGATCAAGGCCTGGAAGGCCACGGCGGTCCGGCTCCCGCTGTCCCAGGCCAACTGGCTCGGCCGTCGCTGCGACGCCACGTCGTACATCCAGGCCGTCGACGCCGCGATCGCGAAGGCCAACGCCCGCGGCATGTACGCGATCGTCGACCTGCACTGGTCCGACGTCTCCGGTCGCGCACCGTGCGACGCGAGCTGCTTCAGCGGCCAGCAGCCGATGCCCGACATCGACAGCGCCGTCTTCTGGCAGCAGGTCGCCCAGCGCTACGCCAACCGGCCCGGCGTCATCTTCGACCTCTACAACGAGCCGCACGACGTCTCCTGGTCGTGCTGGCGCAACGGCGGCTGCACCACGACCTCCAGCCCGTGGGCCAACGGCGGATCGGCCGTCAGCTACACGGCCGTCGGGATGCAGCAGCTGCTGGACGTCGTCCGAGCGCAGGGCGCGAACAACCTCGTCCTCGCCGCGGGCCTCGACTGGGCGTACGACCTCTCTGGCGTGGCCGCCGGCTACGCGCTGAGCGGCGCGAACGTCGCCTACGACACGCACATCTACACGCAGTTCCACAACACGGTCCAGGACTGGGAGCAGCACGTCGGCGTCGTCGCCGCGACGAAGCCCGTCACCGCGACGGAGTTCGGCTCCGCGGACTGCTCCACGAACGTCACCTCGCCGCTCCTGGACTGGTTCCAGGCCACGGGCATCGGCTGGACGATCTGGTCGTGGAACGCTCCGGGGTCGTGCCAGCAGCCGAGCGTGCTCTCCAACATGAACGGCACGCCGCTCGCGGGGCAGGGCCAGCTGATCCACGACCGGATGGTGGCGCTGGGCAGCTGACCACGGGACGGCGGGCCGGGGCGTTGCGAGACTGCGGGGGTGAGCTCGCCCCCGGACGACGACCGCCTCCGGACCCCCGGCCCGTCGCCACGAGCGACCGGGGAGGGCGGCACCTCGCGCGTCGAGGTCGTGGTCGACCCCTCCCCCGTCCCGCCGGCCGGCGGGCTCCGCGCCGCCGTCCCGACCCACGACCCGCACGTGGCCGCCGCGGTGGCCGCGGCCGTCGCGGCGTTCGAG
>NZ_JBFAPC010000312.1:0-2491 GCF_040675535.1 Patulibacter sp. NPDC049589
CGGGTTCAACCTGCGCTTCGACCCGCCGGAGCGCTTCACCTCGACGACCTCCGTCGATCTCGGCGGCGTCGCGATCTCCCGTCAGATCCGCTTCAGGCGCGGCCGCCGTCGCTGTCGCGCCCGTCGAGGGGGATGTCGTCTCCGTGCTGCCCGCAGGCGTGGGGCCGCCCGGAGGACCTCCGGCGGGCGCCGAGCCCGCGCAGGCCACATCGGCCGGCGGGCGATCGTCCGCCATCGTCCCCGCGTCGAGCGTCACCACGACGTCGCAGCGCCCGGCCAGCACCGGGTCGTGGGTCGCGACGACGAGGGTGCGGCCGGCGCAGGCCCGGAGGATGCCGTCGGCGACGCGCCGGGCGCTGTCGGCGTCGAGGTGCGCGGTCGGCTCGTCGAGCAGGACGAGCGGGGCCGCCGACGCCAGCGCGCCGGCCAGCGCGAGCCGCTGCGTCTGCCCGGCCGACAGGACGCGGCCGCCGGGACCGACGACGGTGGCCGGCCCGTCGGGCAGCGAGGCGAGGACGCCGTCGGCGTCGGCGAGCGTCAGGGCCCGGGCGATGCGGTCGTCGAGCGTGGCGGCAGACGCCGCGGGGACCCTGCCGTCGACGGCAGGGCCTCCCGCGCCGTGGGGCGCGACGGCGCCTCGGTCGTCGCGCCCGGCGGCCCCGGCGCGGTCGTCGACCGTCCAAGCCGCACCGGCGGCACCGCGCAGCGCCTCGGCGAGCGTCCCGGGCGGCAGCCCCGGACGCTGCGGCAGCCAGGCGAGCTGCCGCCACCACGCCTCCGGCGCGACGGCGCGCAGGTCGACGCCGCCGCAGGTGATCGCCCCGGCGTCGGGGTCGCGCATCCGGGCGAGCAGGTGCAGGAGGGTCGTCTTGCCGGCTCCCGACGTGCCGACCAGCGCGACGCTGCGGCCGGGGGCGAGGTCGAGGTCGAGGGCCCGCAGCCGCGGCGCACGTCCGGCGCTCCCGGCGACCGCGACGCCGTGCAGGACGATCGCGGCGCGGGTCGGGTCGACCGGACCCGGGCCTGCGTCCTCCGCGGGACCGATCGCGTCCCGCCCCGCGTCCTCGGAACCGATCGCGTCGGGGCCCGCGTCCTCGGAACCGATCGCGTCGGGGCCCGTGTCCTCCGTCGCCGCCCCCTCGTCCAGGAACGCGAACGCGCGCCGAGCCGCCTGCGCACCGTCCTCCGCGGCGTGGAAGCGCTGGCCGGCGGCCCGCAGCGGCGCGTAGACCTCGGGGGCGAGCAACAGGACGAAGAGGCCGGTCGACAGCTCCGCGTGGCCGGTCGCGAGGAGGACGCCCGTCGTCGCGGCGGCGATCGCGATCCCGAGCATCGCGAAGAGCTCGAGGATCAGCGCCGACAGGAACGCGACGCGCAGGGCGCTCAGCGACTCGGCGCGGTAGCGCTCGGCGACGGCGTCCAGGGTGTCGGACTGGGCGCGTTCGCGGCCGTGGGCGCGCAGCGTGGGCAACGCGCGGACGACCTCGAGGAAGTGCGCGCCGAGGACGGCGAGCGCCCGCTGGCGCTCGCGGGCGTGCTCGGCGCTCGCCCGGCCCACGAGCACCATGAAGATCACGAGGATCGGCAGCGTCACCGCGAGCAGGCCGCCGATGATCGGCTGGCGCCACGCGACGGCGGCGACGACCGCGAGGGGCACGGCGCCGGCCAGCGCGATCGCGGGGACGGCCCGCGCGTAGTAGTCGCCGAGGGCGTCGACGCCCTGGACCGCCGCGGTGACGACGTCTCCGCGCCGGGCCTCGTCGGGGGTCCCGCCGCGCGCGGCCAGGGCCCGGTCGGCGATCCGCACGCGGAGCGCGTGGGCGGCGTGCTCGGCGGCCCGCCGCCCGAGGACCTCCGTCCCACCGGCCGCAAGCGCCCGCACCAGGACGGCCGCGCCGAGGACGACGAGCAGGGCGGTCTCCGGCCCGCGGCCGCCGACCGCCGCGCCGATCACGTCGGCGACCACCCACGCCTGGACGACGATCGTCGCCGCGGCGACGGCACCGCAGGCGACGGTCCCGGCGACGAGGATCCGGGCCGGGCGCGACAGCGCGAGCAGTCGCCGGTGGACGTCGCGGGGCGTGGGCTCACCATCCGGCCCGGCCGGGCGCTCCGTCCCCGTGCTGCGACGCGCGGCGCCCCGCCCCGGGAGACCGGCGCCCACCGCGTCCCCCGCGACCTCCGCGCCCGACCCGGGCGTCCGGGCGTCCACCCCGCCCTGCCCCGTCCGGGCTCCCGCAGCGTCCCGCGCGCCTCGCGTCATCCGAGCTCCCGCAGCGTCCCGCGCGTCGCCCGCGCCACCAGGGACCCGAGCCCGCCGGCCGGCGCGTCGTCGGGCCGGCGCAGGAACCGCGCGTACGCGAAGGCCAGGGCGGCCAGCAGCGGCGGCAGCAGCACGACCGCGACGATCAGCATCGCCGTCAGGGTCGTGGCGCCTGCGGCGGCGTCGCCGAGCGCGACGGCCCCGGGCCCGCGGCCGGCGATCGGCGTC
>NZ_JBFAPC010000313.1:0-2478 GCF_040675535.1 Patulibacter sp. NPDC049589
CGCGGTGCGGGCGCGGCGCTCATGCGGGCACCGCGATCCGGCGGGCGCCGCGCAGGCGCGCCGACCGCGAACGGGGGTTCTGCTGCTGCTCCTCGGGGGCCGGCACGACGCCGCCCTTGCCGAGCACCTCGGCCTGGGGCTCCTGGCCGCAGACGCAGACGGGCAGGTCGGGCGGGCAGACGCAGCCGCGCAGCAGCGACGACACGAAGCGCTTGACGCGGCGGTCCTCGAGCGAGTGGAAGCTGATGACGGCGAGCCGGCCGCCGACGCCGAGGAGGTCCCAGGCGGCGGGCAGCGCGCGGTCGACCTGGCCGAGCTCGTCGTTGACGACGATGCGCAGCGCCTGGAAGGTCCGCTTGGCGGGGTGGCCGCCGACGTGGCGGGCCGGGGTCGGGATCGCGCCCGTGACGACGTCGACCAGCCGGCCGGTCGTGTCGATCGGGGCCTTCTCGCGCTCGCGGACGATCGCCTTGGCGATCTTCAGGGCGTAGCGCTCCTCGCCGTAGTCGCGCAGGGCGCGCGTCAGGTCGGGCACGTCCCAGGTCGCGACGATCTCGGCGGCCGAGATCTGCGGGACGTCGTCGTCCGTCGCGGCGCCGGGGTCGCCCATCCCCATCCGCATGTCGAGGGGCGCATCCCGCGTGTACGCGAAGCCTCGCTCCGCCTGGTCGATCTGCATCGAGGACATGCCGAGGTCGAAGTACGCCCCGTCGGCCCGGAATCCTTCCGCGGCGAGCGCTTCGAACGCCTCGGCGAAGGGCGCGGCGACGATCCGGACGCGGCACGGGACCTCGGTCGCGAAGCGCGCGGCGATCGCCAGGGCGACGGGATCGCGGTCGACGACGACGAGCGTCCCCTCCGGTCCGAGCCTCTGGGCGACGAGCCGGGCGTGGCCGCCGGCGCCGAACGTCCCGTCGATGACGGTCTGGCCCGGCTGCGGGTCGACCATCGCGACGGTCTCCTCCCAGAGGACCGGCAGGTGCGGGGCGTCCGCGGCGGGGGCCGCGGGATCGGGTCCAGAGGGCGGCACGGAGGGATCGTTCGACGGCGACGGGGCGATTCCCCCATCGTGACCGGTCGCCCGGGCGGGCCCGGTCAGGAGCCGGATCCGGGGTCGAACGGGAACGGCTGGTCGCCGATGTCCTGCGCGATGTCGAGCATGGCGCTCTCCAGCTCGGGCGCGTAGGACTCCCAGCCCTGGCGGTCCCAGAGCTCGAAGCGGCGGCCGGAGCCGACGAGCAGCACCTCGTTGCCCGTGATCTTCGCGTGGGCGAGGAACGCGGCGGGGATCGTGATGCGGCCCTGGCCGTCGAGGTCGCCCGGCAGCGCGGCGGAGTTCAGCCAGCGCTCGAGCTTGCGGGTGTTCGGGTGGGTGGGGTGCCGGCCCTTGAGCGACGCCTCGACGAAGGAGGCGTACTCCTCGGCCGGCTCGATGCCGACGGCGGGGACGTCGAAGGACTTCACGAGGGCCAGTCCGGCCTTGAACGGCTCGCGGAACTTCGCCGGGATCGTCAGGCGGTTCTTCGCGTCGAGCGTCAGCTCGAACTGGGACTGGAGCTGGAAGTCCGGCAAGGCGGCAGACCGGCGGAGATGACCGGTGCGAGCCGGGCCGGAAGCAGTGGGAGGTACCGCTTCCGGCCCGACTCGCTGCGCAGAAATCTACCCCACCGCGGGCCACTTCGCACCACCGAAATTGCCCATCGCCCCACTCGACCGTACCCGGCGCCTCGGCGGAACACGTGTTCGTATATCGCGATTCCCGATGCTTGCTGGACATAACGGCGTCCTCAAGACCGGGTGGGCGCCGGGTGCAGGTTTCGTTGCAGTTCCAAGGTGGAACAGACGTTCGTAGACATCCGGACCTTGTTCGATCCTGTTCGCTCGGGAGACCGGATTTCGGAACCTCGCAAAGAGCGACATTCTGCGGTTCGGTGGGGCCGAGTGGGGCGGATCGGTGGGTCGCTGTGGGGCGCGGGGCGCGCCCGGCCCACGGACGGCGCCGCACCGGAGCGGCCACCGGCCCGCCGACCGCGGGGCCCGAGGCGCGATGGACGCCGGACGACGGACGCGGCGGCCGCCGGCCGCCGGAGGCGGGGCGCGACGGACGTGCGGCGCGACCCCGGCGGCGGCGCCAGGCCGGGGCGCTCGCCGACGACGGCCCGGACGCTCCGATCGGCCGCCCGGCGGGCGGCGCGCCGTCCGAACGTCCAGGCCGCGTCTCGCGCACGCGCCCGCGGGGGCGCCCCCGCGTGACAGCGGTCACCCCCGGCCCGGTCACGGCGTACCATCGGGGACCCCTCGACGCCGTCCGCGGCCCAAGGACCAGCCATGACCGTCTCCCCTGCCGCCCGCCGCCCCGCCTCGACGTCCCGCAGGGTGATCGGCCGCGGACGCCGCACCGTCCCGATCGCCGTCCTGGCCGCCGCCGCGGTGGCCGTCGCCGGCTGCGGGTCCGACGACGCCGCGACGACGAACGCG
>NZ_JBFAPC010000314.1:0-2475 GCF_040675535.1 Patulibacter sp. NPDC049589
CCGCGGAACCTCCTCGAGGACGAGCACGTCGGGCCCCCCGAACTCGTGCTGGCGGATCGCGTGCATCGTCGGCGCGGACATCGCGCGGAAGGCTACGGCCCGGGTCAGCGCACGGGTTCCTGGGTCGAGGACTCGAACGCCGACACGGTCGCCGCGAACGACGCGGTCTCGCGCAGGCGGCGGAGGTCGTCGGCGACGCCGAAGAGCTCGGCCGAGGTCGGCGCGCGGCCGTCCACCCACGTGTCGTGGAGGCGGTCGAGCTCGCCCAGGACGAGGTCGGTGAGGAGCCAGAGCTCGAGCTGCGGGTAGGGCGGGACGGGTTCCACGGAGCGGAAGGTACGGCCGCTCCCCCGGCCTGGCTAGTTGGATGTCCGTCCCCGCGCCGGCGGGGCCGTCCGGCGGCCCGTGGACGTTCGTCCCCTCACCCCGGGCGAGGCTCACGGCGCCGGTCGTCCAGTGGGCGTGGACGGTGGCACCGCCGAGGTTGCCCGGACGCCGGACACCCCGGGAGCCGGCGGCCGGAACACCGCCTCGCCCGGCCGAGCGCAGCCGCTCAGCCGGCCTCGCCGACCTGTTCGCGCAGCCACTCCTGCAGCACGGCGTTGCTGCGCAGCCCGAGGTCCACGATCGGCCGGAACCTGGACGCACCACCGTCGCCGTCGAGCTCGGCCGCGGTCGCCGCGAGGGCGGCGCCCTCGCGCTCCGCCGCGGCCAGCTCGCGGCGCAGGACGGCCGTCCGCTCCTCCGGCTCCAGCAGGAACAGCAGGAACCCCCGGAGCAGCGGCTCGTTGCGGACGTCGCGGTTGGGCTCCGTCTCCGTCAGCCAGCGACGGAGCTCCGCACGGCCGTCCGCCGTCACCGCCCACGTGCGGCTGCGGCGCGAGCCGTGGGCGATCACCTCGACGAGCCCGCGGTCCTCGAGCCGGCCGAGCTCGGGGTAGATCTGCGAGTGGCTCGCGTGCCAGGCGTTGCCGAGCGACGCCTCGAACCGCTGCCGGAGCTCGTACCCCGTGCCGGGCTGGGAGGCGAGCAGGCCGAGCAGCGCGTGCGGGAGCGACATGCGCCGATCTTATGCCGAATCGCACATGTCTAGATTGATATATAACTCCCGGCATATGGAGAGCTCAGGCGCATCGGCCGCAGCAACACCGGACGTCGCCCGGCCGCGCCTCCTCCTGGCCGCCGTGGTCGCCGGGCTGTTCCTCGCGATGCTCGACCAGACGATCGTCGGCACCGCCCTGCCCGAGATCGTCGACCGGCTGCACGGTGCGTCGGGCTACGCGTGGGTCGTCACGGCGTACCTCGTGACGGCCACGGTCTCGCTCCCGCTCTACGCCCGGCTCTCCGACCGCCACGGCCGGCGTCTGCTCCTGCTCGTCGGCATGGGGCTCTTCGCCACCGGGTCGGTCCTGTGCTCGCTCGCCCCGTCGATGGCGTGGTTGATCGCGGCGCGGGCCGTCCAGGGACTCGGCGCGGGCGCGCTCGAGGGCCTCTCGTTCGTCCTCGTCGCGGACCTCTACCGCGGCCGGCGCAGCGCCGCGCTCCAGGGTGCGCTGGCCGGGCTGATGGGCGTCGCGTTCCTGCTCGGCCCGCTGATCGGCGGCGCGTTGACCGACCACGTCGGCTGGCGGTCGATCTTCCTCGTCAACGTGCCGGTCGCCGTGGTCGCGTTCGCCGTCGTGGCGCACGTGCTGCCCGCGTCGCTCGGCCGCAGCGAGGACCGGGCCGTCCCGCTCGACGTCGCGGGCATCCTGCTCCTGACCGCGGCCGTCGCGCTGGTCCTGGTGGCCACGACCGGCCTGTCTCCCGACGACGCGCGGACGCACGGGCACTGGGCGCGCTGGGACACCGGCGGCCTCCTCGTCGGCGGGCTCGCGCTCGCGGCGGCGTTCGTGCGCGTCGAGCGCCGGGCCGCCGCCCCGGTCGTGGCGCCCGCGCTGTTCGCCGACCGGCGCACCGCCGCGCTGCTCGTCGCCGGCGCGGCCGTGACCTTCGGCCTCTACGCGGGCGTGCTGCTCCTGCCGCGGTACTTCCAGGAGACCCGGCACGTCGACGCCACCGGTTCCGGACTCCTGATGTACCCGCTGCTGCTCGGCCTCCTGGTCGCTGTCAACGTCGGGGCGACCGTGGTCGACCGGACCCGCGCGCTGCGCGCCACGCTCCTGTGCGGGTGCGCGCTGACGGCGGCCGGCGCCCTCGGGTTCGCGACGTTCGGGGACGGCAGCCCGGACTGGTACGCGATGGCCTTCATGGGCCTGCTCGGCGCCGGGATGGGTCCCGCCCTGTCCGGCGTCCAGATCGCGCTGCAGCGGACCCTCCCCGCCGCGCGGGTCGGCGGCGCGATCGGCACCCTCCTGCTGCTGCGCCAGCTCGGCGGGTCGGTCGCCCTCGTGGCCAGCCGGGCTTCGAGGAGAACCCGGGCGACTTCTGGTCGATCGAGTGCGTGGACGTCTACAAGTCGTTCGGCCGCAAGCC
>NZ_JBFAPC010000315.1:0-2474 GCF_040675535.1 Patulibacter sp. NPDC049589
TGATCCTGCTGGTCCTCGTCGGCCTCGCGGCGTACGCGGCCTGGTACATGTTCCACAAGCAGGAGGCGCAGTGGCCCTGGCAGGCCACCCGCAAGAGGACGACTGGGGCGCACCGCGGCGGTGGTGCCCGGCAGCCGTCCGGCGGCGAGCAGGTCGTTGACGGCAGATTGGGCGGCCGCGGCGTCGCGGGGGATCGTGCGGGCGAACGCGGGGTCGGGGGTGACCAGTCGGCGGCCGCCGACCGCGACCGCCTCGAGCGCCGGGGTCGGCGCGACCTCGCCCCCGACCAGGACGTCGTGGTTGCCGGGGACGACGGCCACCGGCCCGAGCAGCCCGGGAGCGGTGAACGGCCGGCGGGCGCGGTCCAGCAGCCCCGGCTCGCGCGGCGGGTCGACGTCGGGGCGGTAGTAGAACGGGTCGGCGTTGCCCGCGCCCTGCAGCGTGTGGGCGTCGAAGGGCCGGACCCGGCCGCCCTTCAGCGCGGTGATCGCGGCGTCCAGCTCGTTCTGCTGGTCGTTGTCGGCCAGGTCGCCGGTGACGACCGTGAGCTGCGGGTCCAGCCGGTTCACCGTGCGCGTGGCGGCCACGAGCGTCTGGAGGGTCAGGCCCTCCTGCGGCCGGAAGGTCGGCGTGAACGGCGCGCCGAGGCGGTCGAGGAACGGGATCCGCGCGGGGGAGGCGGTGTCGCGGACGTGGGTGTCGGTCAGCTGGGCGAGCGTCGCCAGGACCCGGCCGGGGTCTGGGGCGCGCTCGCCCGCCAGGAGCTCGGTGCGGTCGCGGAGGGGCTCGCCGGGCGCCGTCCGCAGCACGCCGCTGCCCGTCGGGTCGCGGACGGTGACGTCGAGCGTCGAGCCCGTCGCCGGAGTCCCGTCGCCCCCGGAGCGGAGGACGAGGACCAGGACGACGGCGACGACGACCAGCACGACGGCGAACGCGGCGGCGCGGCGGCGGCGAGCGACGCGGGGGCTCGGGGTGATCACCGGGACCTCCTCGGCGAACGCGGCTCGGGGTCGGCGGGCCGGGGCCCGGGGCCGGCGGGCCGGGGGCCGGGGTCGGCGGGCCGGGGACCGGCGCCGGCAGACCGCGAGGCGCCACCGGCGGACCGGTCCCCGTCGGAGCGGGCGACGAGGAGCCTGGCGGGGGGCCGCACCGGTCAGCCCTCCCGGAGCCCGTGGACGGGCGGCTCGGCGACGACGCGGCGGGCGACCCAACCGCCGGCGAGGACGGCGAAGAGGACGAAGCCGCCGGTGACGCCGGCCACGGCGCCCGTGGACGCGGCGGTCCCGAGGTCCGCGTAGCCCGCCGCCAGACCCGAGACCAGCGGCGAGAAGACGAACCGCTGCAGGACGAAGGCGACCGCGGCTCCGGGGATGGCGAGGACGAGTCCGGCGCCCAGGAGGACCCGGAGGATCGTCGGCGTCGCCGCGCCCTGGGCGCGCAGGAGCGCGAGGGTCGGGCGGCGCTCGCGGGCGGTCAGCGCGAGGGCCTGGACGAGCGCGTAGAGGCAGACGAGGCCGTCGAGCAGCGCGACGGCCTCGAGCACCGTCGCCAGCGTGTCGAGGAACGACCGGTTGCTCGTCGTGGCGCCGCCGACCTTCGTGGGGGTCGCCCCGATCGCGGCCAGGCGCGCGCTCACAGCCCCGAGGGCCGCGCCCTCCCGCAGCCGCACCGCGATGTCCGGGCGCAGGCCGGGGTCGGCCGCCAGCAGCCGGTCCGGCCGCGCGAACGCCACCCGTCCGTCGTCCTGCAACGCCCGGACGGTGCCGACGACGCGGAACCGCGCCTCGCCGCCGTTCTGGAGCTGAACCGCCAGCGTGCCGCCCGTGCCGAGGCCCAGCGCGGTGGCCAGGCCGGTGCCGATCTCGACCTCGCCCGGCCCGCGGACGCGGCGGCCGTCCGCGAGCGGCGGGTTCACGAAACGGCTCGGGGCGCCCCCGAAGGCGGTGATCTTCACCGGCTCGCCGAGCGCGAAGGAGTCGGCGCCGCGGACCTCGTAGCGCTCGCCCGCGTCGGCCACGCCGGGGACGGCCCGGACCGCGGACACGCCGCCCTCGGGCGCTCGGACGGTCAGGGCGTAGCGGGTGCCGACGGCGCTCGGGTCGTCGCGCAGCGCCACGAGCAGCGACGCGAGGCCGAGCATCAGGAGGATCACGCCGCCGGAGACGCCGAGGACGGCGATCGTCGCGCCCGCACGACCCGGGCGCGCGAGCACCAGGCGGGCGCCGAGGCCGAGGAAGCCGGTCCGCCCGCCGGTGGGCGCGGCGCGACGGGGCGAGGCCCGGTCCCGGCGGGATGCCCGGTCCCGGCGGGACGCGGGGACCGCGGGGGAGACGTCGTCGCCGGCGCCCACGGTCGTCGGGCCGACCGTTCCGCCGGTCGCTCGTGATGCGGCCCGCGGCGCGCGCCGCTCGCGCGTCGCCTCCCGCCGCGCCCGCCACCCGGCCCACAGGCCGCCGCCCGCCAGCGTCCCGCCG
>NZ_JBFAPC010000316.1:0-2358 GCF_040675535.1 Patulibacter sp. NPDC049589
GAGGTAGGCCTCGCCGTCGTGGGTCACCGTGTCGACCCGGGTACTCCAGCGGATCGACGGCAGCTGTCCGGCGACCCACTTGCAGTACTCGTTGTACTCGGCACGCAGCGGGTAGAAGCTCTCCCGGATGTAGAACGGGTAGAGCCGGCCGACCTGCTTGAGGTAGTTCAGGAACGAGAACCGGCTGGTCGGGTCGGCCATGGTGACCAGGTCCGCCATGAACGGGACCTGGATGGTCACGCCGTCGATCATCAGGCCGGGGTGCCAGTCGAACTCCGCCCGCTGTTCCAGGAAGACGCCGTCCACATCGGGCAGATCCGCGGTGAGCGCGGCGAGACCGAGGTTGAACGGCCCGACACCGATCGCCACGAAATCATGGGTACGCATCAGGCCATCACCGCCGTGAGGTCGCGCTCGCCCATCAGGTCGTTGCCGATCTCGCGGATCAGGTCCAGGACGTCCTTCAGGTTGGCCATCGTGGTGTTCGGGTTGAGCAGGGTGAACTTCAGCCAGTAGTGGCCGCCGATGGTGGTGCCGGCGACGATCGCCTGCCCGCCGTAGAAGAGCCGCTGGCGCAGCTTCGGCATCAGCGCGTCGCACTCAGCCACGCCCAGGCTCTCCGGCCGGAACCGGAAGAGGACCGTGCTCAGCGTCGGCGGCGCGACCGCCTCGAAGTCCGGTTCGTCGACGATGAACTGGTACGCCTCGTGCGCCCGGTCCACCACGGTGTCGAACATGTCGCCGATCCGCTCCGAGCCCATCGTGCGCAGCGTCATCCAGAGCTTCAGGGCGTCGAACCGGCGGGTGGTCTGCAGACTCTTGTCGACCTGGTTCGGCACGGTCGCGGTGCGCGGGTTCAGGTAGTCGGCGTGCACCGCGATCCGGCGCATCGTCTCGCCCCGGCGGACCACGATCGCGCTGGAGCTGACCGGCTGGAAGTAGCTCTTGTGGAAGTCGACGGTGACCGAGTCGGCCCGCTCGATGCCGTCGATCAGGTGCCGGCGACGGGTGGAGACCAGCAGGCCACAGCCGTACGCGGCGTCCACGTGCAGCCAGATCCCGCCCCGGCCCGCACGCCGCACCCGATCGAGGTCGAGAGCTACCGGATCCTCCGCTCGCGGCTGTCCCTGGACCACCTGCCGCCGCTGTCGCGCGCGGTCACGGAGCGCACGGTCCACTCGGTCGCCGACGTCGCGTTCGCCGAGACCCTCGTCCTCGACGAGGACGCCCTGGTCGCCGGGCGTGCCGCGTTGCTGGCCGGCGCTCCGCTGATCGTCGACACCCGCATGGCCGCGGCCGGCATCACGGCCCGCGAGACGATCGTGCCGCTGGCCGACCCGCGAGCCGCCGACCAGGCGCGCGCGACGGGCAGCACCCGCTCCGACGCCGCGTTCCGCCTGGCCGCCCGTGACCACCCCGACGGCGCGGTCTGGGCGATCGGCAACGCCCCGACCGCGCTCTTCGCCCTGCTGGACGAGATCGCTCACGACCGCGTCCGCCCCGCGCTCGTCGTCGGACTGCCCGTCGGCTTCGTCGGCGCGGCGGACAGCAAGGCCGCACTGGCCCGCAGCGGGGTACCGTGCCTGACGAACCGCGGGGAACGCGGTGGGACGCCGGTGACCGTCGCCGCGATCCACGCGCTCCTCTTCCACCGCGACTCGGGATCCCCCTCCGCATGAGCAGCCCACGCCTCGTCCTCGTCCTCGGGGGCACCCGCTCCGGCAAGAGCGCCGTCGCCGAACGCCTGGTGGCCGCCGCCGGGGTCCCCGTGCGCTACCTCGCCACCGCGCCGTCGGGCCCCGACGGCGACCACGAGCGGATCGCGGTGCACCGCAGCCGGCGCCCGGCGTCGTGGGAGACGGTGGAGATCGCCGCGATCCAGGACCTGGCGCGCCCCGTCCACGAGGCGGGCAGCGCGACCGTGCTGCTCGACGGCCTCGGCGCCTGGCTCGCCGGCGTCCTGCACGACGCGGGCCTGCTGGACGACGACGGCCGCCGTGACGATCCGGCGAACGCGATCGACGGCGCCTCGGCCCTGGCCGGCGTCGAGCACGCCGTGGCCGCCCTGGCCGACGCCGCCTGCGAGCGCGACGCCCTGACCGTCGTCGTCGGCGAGGAGGCCGGCATGGCCCCGGTCGCCGCCACGCGCGGCACCCGTCGCTGGGTCGACCTGCTCGGCAGCGCCCACCAGGCGCTGGCCGCCCGCGCCGACCGCGTCCTCTTCGTCGTCGCGGGGCACGCCATCGAGCTGACCGACGTCGGCGCCGGCCCCGAGATCGGCGCCCCGGCACCGCAGGCGGCGCTGCCGCTGGACGTGCCGTCCGCCAGCGCCGGCGTCCCTGCGGGCGGCCCGGGGAC
>NZ_JBFAPC010000317.1:0-2247 GCF_040675535.1 Patulibacter sp. NPDC049589
GGCGCCGCCGGTCGCCCCGCGGCCTGCGGTCGGTCCCGTGCTCGCGTCGGCCGCCGGACCCGTGCCCCGACGCTCGTCGCCGGCCGGGCGCTCCGGCGCTCCGGCGGCCGCATCGGCGTCCGCCGCCCCGCGCCGGCCCTTCAGCCAGCGGAGGGACCGCTCGACCTTCGGCGCGTTCTCCCGGCCCTGCTCGCCCGCCGCACCGGCGGCCGGGGCCTTGCGGTCCCGGTCGTCACCGGCGCCGCGGCCCTTCCGGCCCTTGCCGTCCTCGCCCTTCGGATCCTCCGGACGCGGCCGGCCGGGGCGCGGGCGCTCGTTGCGGGGGATCGCCGGGCTCATCGCGGATCCACCCGGACGACGGTGGCCCGGCGGCTCACCGGCTTCCACGGCCACGTGTCGCCCTCGCCGGGGACGAGCGCGCGGAAGGCGAAGAGCGTCGGCCGCGAGACCTTCGTGAAGCGGTGCCGCCACTGCCAGCGGCCCGTGGCGGTCGTGCGCACGGCGGCGACGGTCCGGTAGCGGCCGCTGACGATCGTCTGGATGCGGATGCGGACGCCGGCCTTCGCCGGGCCCGCGCCGCCGAGGCGACCGGAGAGGACGAGCAGCGCGCCGGTGCGCAGGCGGGTCGTCGACGGGATCGCGGTGACGCGCAGGCCCGTCCGCAGGCGGATGCTGCCGCTGACGGTGCCGCTCGAGATGTCGGCGGCACCCGCGACCGTCCACGCGCCCTCGGGCAGGACCGGCGCCACGAAGCGCCCGTTGCGGCCGGTGCGGACGGTCGGCAGGGCGATGGTCTTCGGCGTCGCCGCTCCGGTCTGCGTGCGCGTGAGCCGGACGGCGACCCCGGCCAGCGGCGTGCCGCCGAGAGTCCGCAGGTAGCCCGTCGGGCGGCGACGGCCCTCCTTGGTGCTCGTGCCCTGGAAGGTCAGTCGCGCGGTCGCGCCCGGCGCGGTGGTCGCCGAGGACACCGGCACCGGCACGGAGCCCTGCGGCGCCGGGCCCGGATCGTTGCTGCCGTCCGCGGACACGGTGAACGGCACGGGGCCGAGCGGGACGGCGTTGCCGGCGGCGTCGACGACGGTCCCGGTGAGGACGTGGTCGCCCTTGCGCAGGGCGCCCGTGTCGACGCTGAACGTCGTCGAGCGGGTCAGCGGGCACGGCTGGGGCTGCGTGTACGGGACCGTGCAGGCCCCGCCGCTGTCGGACCGCGCGGCCCGGCCGCCGTCGACGTTGGCCACGATCGACGCCACGCCGCCGCCGGCGTCCGCCGTCGCGACGGTGAGCGAGCGCGCGACGCGGTCCTCGTCCTTCAGCGTGCCGCCGGTGCTCGTCACCGTCGGCATGCGCGGGTCGTCGAGGACCACGCGGGAGCGGGTCAGCGTCGCCTCGGCGGCGGGCGTCGCGTTGGCGCAGGTGTCCTCGCCGCACCCGGCGGAGACCACGAGGCCGCCGAGCGACACGCCCTTGCCGCTCAGGGGCGGGGCGCCGACCGCGCAGACCGTCTGGAACGTCAGGTTGCCGCCCGAGCACGCCGGCCCGAGCACGCCGGCGGGGTCGACGGACGACACGCCGGCGACGTAGCCGGCGGAGAAGAAGCCGCCGACCGACGCGCGCAGGGTGCGCTGCAGCTCGTACTCGGAGATCCGCGTGCCGGCGGGCGCGGTGAACGTCAGCGTGCCGGACCCGCGCACGTTGGAGCGGCCCCCGGCGACCCCGGCCTGCATCCCGCCCGCGCAGTCCGCGGAGGCCGCACCGCCGGTGCCGGTCGTCCCGGGCGACCAGGCGGACCCGGGGAGCGCGGCGCCGTCCGGGCCCTGGCAGGACCACACGGTGTACGGGGTCGCGGAGGCGGACCCGGCGAACAGCAGGACCGCGGCGACGGACGCCAGGAGAACCCCGACGGGGCCGGTGTGGGAGCGACGGAGAGCAGCGGACCTCACGACGCGTGATGGTACGGCGGACGCCGGTCCTCCGGGGCGGTTCGTTCGCCCCCGGCCCCGGCGGCCCCCCGGATCGTGGGGTGAGAGAGCCGGGAACGCCCCGGCCGTGCCGGGCTACGGTGCGTACCGCGTCCAGCGTGTGTGCCGGTCGCCGGCTCGAAGCCGTCCCGTCCCCGTGCGTCGCCGCGCCCACCGACCGCGGCGACGCGCATGCAGGATCTTCGACGCCATCTCCTCGACGGTCGCCATCAGCTGGTCGCGCGGCACGACGCGGTTGACGAGGTGCACCTCCTTCGCGCGCTCCGCC
>NZ_JBFAPC010000318.1:0-2246 GCF_040675535.1 Patulibacter sp. NPDC049589
CGGGTCAGCGCAGCGCGCGCCAGGCGGCCGCGAGCTCCGCGACCCGGTCGTCGGTCCCGAGCGCGTGGCCGTCGATCGCGGCGACCGGGACGACCCCGCGGCCGGCGGTCGTGAGGAACGCGGCGCGGACCTCGCCCAGCTCCGCGACCGTCAGCGCGTGCTCGGTCGCCCCCGCGGCGTCGAGCGCCCAGGCGCGGGTCACGCCGGGGAGGATGCCGCGCACCGGCGGCGTGAGGATCGAGCCGGCGGCGTCGACGACGAAGAGCGACGCGCGGCTGGTCTCGCCGACGAGGCCGGCGGCCGAGGCGAGCAGCGGCTCGTCGGCGCCGGCGTCGCGCGCGAGCGCCTCGGCGGCCTCCGCCCAGCCGCGCTCGGCGCGCTTCTGCTCGCGCGTCTCGTCCGCCGGATCGAAGCCCGGGACCACCGCCAGCCGGACCGGATCGGCGGGCCCGGGGGTGCGGGCGCGGCTCGCCACGGCGGTCTTCGCGGCGACGTCGAAGCGCACGACGGTGGGTCGCACGGCGGTGCGCAGCCAGGTGCCCGCGAGCGCGCGCACCGCCGTGACCTGCCGCGGGGCCGCTCCGGAGCGCCGAAGGCGGACGAGATGGTGATCGAATCGCCGGATCCGCCCGTCCTCGACGAGCACGGTTTCGATCAGGGGTGCGTCGGGACGGCTCCGGAACACGGGGGCATCGTCCCACGCGGGCGGCGGGCCGGTCCGAGCTCCTCGCCCGCGGGAAGATACGCACGGTCGGAAACTGGTCGAGTCCGGTTGCTTGTGAATGCATCTGATCGAACACGCGAAGTGCGTGCACGCCATACGTGATCGGTTCCCCGATGCGCGCCGCGCGGCGCCGCGCGTTCCGGTTGAATCCCCCGAATTCCTTGTTGGCCCCTAGGAGGACCAGTCCAGTGCCCGACACATCCGTGCTGACCGAGAACGCAAAGCTCCTCGCCTGGGTCGATGAGATCGCCCAGCTGACGCAGCCCGAGTCCGTCGTGTGGTGCGACGGTTCCGCGGAGGAGTACGACCGCCTCTGTCAGGAGCTCGTCGACGCCGGGACCTTCCGCAAACTGTCGGACGCCAAGCGCCCGAACAGCTACCTCGCCTGGTCCGACCCCTCCGACGTCGCGCGCGTGGAGGACCGGACCTACATCTGCGCCGCCACCGAGGCGGAGGCCGGCCCGAACAACAACTGGCGCGAGCCCGCCGAGATGCGCGCCCAGATGCAGGAGCTCTTCACGGGCGCCATGCAGGGCCGCACGATGTACGTCGTGCCGTTCTCGATGGGCCCGCTCGGGTCCGACAAGTCGAAGATCGGCATCGAGGTCACCGACTCGCCGTACGTCGTGGTCCAGATGCGGATCATGACCCGCATGGGCAAGGGCGCCCTGGACGATCTCGGCGCCGACGGCGAGTTCGTGCCGTGCGTCCACTCGATCGGCGCGCCGCTGGCTCCCGGCCAGGCCGACTCGACGTGGCCCACCAACGCGGACACGAAGTACATCGTCCACTACCCCGAGACCCGCGAGATCTGGTCCTACGGCTCGGGCTACGGCGGCAACGCGCTGCTGGGCAAGAAGTGCCTGGCGCTGCGCATCGCGTCGGTCCTCGCGCGTGACGAGGGTTGGATGGCCGAGCACATGCTGATCCTCAAGCTGACGTCGCCCGAGGGCGTCGTGAAGTACGTCACCGGCGCGTTCCCGTCGGCGTGTGGGAAGACGAACCTCGCGATGCTGATCCCGACCCTGCCGGGGTGGAAGGTCGAGACGATCGGTGACGACATCGCGTGGATGAAGTTCGGTGAGGACGGCCGGCTCTACGCGATCAATCCGGAGGCCGGGTTCTTCGGTGTCGCGCCGGGCACGGGCGAGAAGACGAATCCCAACGCGATCGCCGCGATCAAGTCCGACACGCTGTTCACGAACACGGCGCTGACCGACGACGGCGACGTCTGGTGGGAGGGCCTGACCGACGAGAAGCCCGAGCACCTGATCGACTGGCACGGCAACGACTGGACGCCCGACAGCGAGACGCCGGCGGCGCACCCGAACTCGCGGTTCACGGTCGCGGCCTCGCAGGCGCCGTCGATCGCCCCGAACTGGGAGGACCCGGCCGGTGTGCCGATCGACGCGTTCCTCTTCGGCGGCCGCCGCGCCACGGTCCTTCCGTTGGTGCGCGAGGCGACGTCGTGGGAGCACGGTGTGTTCCTCGGCGCGACGATGAGCTCCGAGCAGACCGCCGC
>NZ_JBFAPC010000319.1:0-2234 GCF_040675535.1 Patulibacter sp. NPDC049589
CGTTGAACTGCTCGGCGGTGTCGGGCTTGGTCTTGAACTGGATGACGAGTCCGGGACGGGCCATAAGAGTGCTCCTTCGCGTTGTGAGACCTCACGTTCCCACTTCCGCTCCTCCTCGATGCGACGCGTTTCGTATCGTTTGCGCCAATGCATGTCGGCGTCGTCGCGATCCCCGGGACCTTCGACTCGGCGCTCACGAGCGTTCTCGACATCTTGCGGGTCGCCGAGACGCTGCGCCGGTCTGTCGACCGCGACATTCCGCCGGTCCGGACGACCGTCGTCGGGCTGCGCCCGTCCGTGCGGACCGCCGGCGGCCTCATCGTCGAGGCCGACCGTGCCCTCGACTATGGACTGACCGACTACGACGTCCTCGTCGTCCCCGCGCTGGGCGCGCTCTCGGCGTCGGCGGTGGAGGACGCGCTCGCGCTGCCGCCGGTCCGCGAGCTCCGCGCCGCGCTGCGCGACAGCCCCGACGCGGGTCTGCCGCGGCTGGCCGGCGCGTGCACCGGGACGTTCCTGCTCGCCGAAACCGGCCGGCTCGACGGCGCCACGGCGGCTACGAGCTGGTGGCTCAACGAGACGTTCCGGGGCCGCTATCCGCGGGTCGACCTGGACACCACGCGCATGGTCGTCCGCAGCGGAAACGCCCTCACTGCGGGAGCCGCGTTCGCACACATCGATCTGGCGATCAGCCTCGTCTCCGAGGTCTCCGAGCGACTCGCCGAGACCGTGGCCCACCGCCTCCTCATCGACGAGCGCCCCACCCGATCGATCCACGCCCTCCACGGGCACCTCGCCGCCACCGACGCGCTGGTCACGCGCCTCGAGGACGAGGTCCGGCGCCGCATCGCCGAGGACCTCTCCGTGTCCGACCTCGCCGACACGCTCAACGTCACCCGACGCACGCTGGAGCGCCACGTGCGCCAGCGGACTGGGGCGACTCCCAATCAGCTCATCCGCCGTCTCCGTGCCGAGCGTGCACGACACCTGCGCCGCACCACCGACCTGACGATGGACCAGATCGCTTCACAAGTGGGCTACGCCAACGCCACCACTCTCGGCCGACTTCTCGTCAGCACCGCCTGAACCGAAGCGCCCCGACACCGGACGAGGGCCTCGCACTGCGGGTACGCGGTCCGTCAGGTTCGATTCCACGCATCCGCTTTCCGGGGCCGGGTACGAGTAGGACCCGCCATCAAGGAGCTCCTATGAAGGCTTTGGTCTACAACGGTCCCCGCGACGTCTCGATCAACGAGGTCCCCGACGCGAAGATCGAGCGTCCCAACGACGTGGTCGTGAAGCTCACCACCACGAACATCTGCGGGTCGGACCTGCACATGTACGAGGGCCGCACGGACCTCGAGCCCGGCAAGGTCCTCGGCCACGAGAACATGGGCGAGATCGTCGAAAAGGGCGACGGCGTCGAGACCCTGCAGGTCGGCCAGCGCGTCGTCCTGCCGTTCAATATCGGCTGCGGCTTCTGCAAGAACTGCGAGGCCGGGAAGACGGGCTACTGCCTGACCGCCAACCCCGGCACGGCGGGCGCGGCCTTCGGCTTCGCGGGCATGGGCCCGTACGACGGCGGGCAGGCGGAGTACCTGCGCGTGCCGTTCGCGGACTTCAACTGCCTGCGGCTGCCTGAGGGCGCGGAGGAGAAGGAGCTCGACTACGTGATGCTGTCGGACATCTTCCCGACCGGCTGGCACGCGACCGAGCTCGCGGGCCTGCAGCCCGGTGAGTCGATCGTCGTCTACGGCGGCGGCCCCGTCGGCCTGATGGCCGTGCACTCCGCGGTCATCAAGGGCGCCTCGAAGGTCATGCTGGTCGACTTCCACGACGACCGCCTCGCGCTCGGCGAGCAGCTCGGCGCGATCCCGATCGATCCGCGCAAGGGCGACGTCGTCGAGCAGATCCTCGAAGAGACCCGGGGCGAGGGTGCGGACCGCGGTGCCGAGTGCGTCGGCTACCAGTGCCACGACCACCACGGCACCGAGATCCCGAACCTGACGATGAATCAGCTCGTCGCGGCCGTCCGCCCGACCGGCGGCATCGGCGTCGTCGGGCTGTTCCTGCCCGAAGATCCGGGTGCCAAGGACGACATGGCCAAGAACGGTCAGATCGCCTTCGACTACGGCAACTTCTGGTTCAAGGGCCAGCACGTCGCCAACGGCCAGGCCAACGTCAAGCACTACAACCGCCGGCTGCGCGACCTCATCACCGAAGGCAAGGCCAAG
>NZ_JBFAPC010000320.1:0-2171 GCF_040675535.1 Patulibacter sp. NPDC049589
CCGCCCGCCGCGGCCGCGCGCCGGGTGATCGCCCCGCACCGGCGCCTGCGGCCGGTCCCGTCCCTGCGCCAGGCCCTCGGCGCGCTGCTCGCGGTCGTGCTGGTCCTCGCCGTCGCGCTCTTCTGGGTCACGATCGTCCAGCTGCGCACCGCCTCGGCCCGCAACGACGCGGAGCGTCAGCGGGTCTCGTCGTTCCGGCTCGCCGACCAGATGCGTCAGAGCAGCAACGACCTGACGCGGATGGTGCGCCTGTACGTCACGACCGGCGCCCCGGTCTACCGGGACTACTACGACCGGATCCTCGCGATCCGCCGCGGCTCGGCCCCGCGGCCGGTCAACTACGACAGCTCGTTCTGGGACCGCGTGCTCGCCGACGGCTACGGGCGGGTGCGGGTCGGCCCGCCCGCGTCGCTGACGGAGCTGATGCGACGCGCGCGCTTCTCCTCGGAGGAGTTCGCCGCGCTCGACGCGTCGCTGCGGGTCAGCGACCGCCTGGCGCGGCTCGAGGTCCGGATGATGTCCGACGTCGCGCCGCGCATCGCGCGCGGGACGGGCGGCACGTTCCTGATGGACGTCGCGCCGTACTACCGCCGGCTCGTCGACCCGGCGTACCACCGCGAGAAGCGCCGGATCATGGCCGCGATCGAGCGCTTCACCGGGGTCGTCGACCTGCGGACCGCCCAGCGCGCCGACCAGTTGCAGCGCAAGACCGACCGGCTGCTGGTCGCCCAGTCCGCGGTCCTCGCCGCCCTCGGGCTCGTCCTGGTGCTGCTGCTGACGATCGCCACGCGCTTCGTCGTCCGCCCCCTGGAGCGGCTGACCAGCGTGACGCGCCGGATCCGCGGCGGCGACTGGTCGGCGCGGGCGGAGCGCGAGGGCGTCCGCGAGATCCGCGAGCTCGCCGACGACTTCGACGAGATGACCGACGCGGTCCAGCGCGAGCTGCGCGGCCGCGAGCGCATCGAGCACGAGGCGATCGAGGCCCGCCGGCGGCTGCAGACGATCGCCGACCGCGTCCCGGGCTCCGTCTTCCAGTTCCACGTCGACGGCGACCGCGCGCTGTCGGTGCGCTTCGCGAGCCGCGACTCCAGCGTGCACGGCGTCGGCAGCGACGACGGCGTCGACTTCCCGGCGGTCTCCCGCGCGGTGCTGGCCGAGGACCGCGGCGCGTGGCTGGACTCGCTCGTCTCGGCCGCCGCCCACGACGGCGGTACGTGGGAGCACGAGTACCGGATCCGCACCCCCGAGGGCGACGTCGCGTGGGTCCACGGCCACGCGCTCGTGCGCGCGGCGGGCGGCGGTGCGGCGGACCTCTACGGCTACATCAACGACATCACGGAGCAGAAGGCGCTGGAGGCCGAGCTGCTCCGCGCCCGCGAGGCCGCGGAGGGTGCGGACCGGGCGAAGTCCGCCTTCCTGGCGATGATGAGCCACGAGCTGCGGACCCCGCTGGTGGCGGTCACCGGCACGCTCGAGGTCCTCGCGCTCGGCGAGCTCGAGGAGCGCCAGCGCGAGCGGGTCGAGGTCGCCGCGCGCTCGGCGCAGGCGCTGATGGCCGTCATCGGCGACGTGCTCGACTTCTCGAAGATCGAGTCCGGGCACCTGGAGCTCGTCCCGTCGCCCGTCGCGCTGCCGAGCGTCGCGCGGGAGATCGCCGCGCAGCACGCCCACACGGCCCGCCGCAAGGGCCTGACGCTCGAGGCCGTGGTCGGCGACGACCTGGCGCCCGCCCACGAGGTCGACGTCCTGCGGCTGCGCCAGGTGCTCGGCAACCTCGTCGGCAACGCGATCAAGTTCACCGCCGAGGGCGGCGTGCGGATCGTCGTGGCCGGCGGGACGGGCCCCGCCTCGGAGGGCTCCCAGCGGGTGAGCATCCTCGTGGAGGACACCGGGATCGGCGTGTCGGCGGAGGACCAGTCGCGGCTGTTCGCGCCGTTCACGCAGGCCAGCACCGACGCGGCGCGCCGCAGCGACGGGACGGGCCTCGGGCTCGTGATCTCCCGCCAGCTGATCGACGCGATGGGCGGCACGCTGACGATGGAGAGCGCGGCCGGGGCCGGGACGACGATGCGGATCTCGGTCGTCCTGCCCGTCGCGGACGAGCGGGCCGCCGCCGACGCCGCGCCGGCGCTCGGGCACGCCGCCGCGCCCGTCCGCAGGCCGCTCCCGAC
>NZ_JBFAPC010000321.1:0-2101 GCF_040675535.1 Patulibacter sp. NPDC049589
TCGCCGAGGTCCGCGCGGCCGGGACGTCGGTCGTCCGCGAGGAGCACGAGGAGGGATGGGCGGCCGGGCTCGGGCAGGCCGGGACCGTCGCGGCCGGCGGCGCGGCGCTGCTCGTCGTCCTGGTCCTCGGGGCCCGCGCCACCGCGTCGGGCGACCTCGACCCGGTCCTGCTCGGCGCGCTCGTGCTCCTCGTCGTCGGCGCGTTCGAGGTGGCCGGGCCGCTACCCGAGGCCGCGATGCGCCGGCTCTCCGTCGGCCGGGCGCGGGCCCGCCTCGACGCCGCCGTCGCCGGCCCGGTCACGCTCCCGGAGCCCGCCGACCCACGGCCGCTGCCCGTCGCGGTGCCCGCCGGCGGCAGCGCGATCCACCGTGCCGGGGCGCCCCGTGCCCCGACCGGCGCCGCCCTCGTCGCCGAAGGCCTCGTCCACCGGCCCGGAGGCCCGGGGACCCCGGTCGTCCTCGACGGCGTCGGCCTCCGCGTCGCGCCCGGCGAGCGGGTCGCGATCGTCGGCCCGAGCGGCGCGGGCAAGTCGACGCTCGCGTCGCTGCTCGCCCGGCTCGCGGACCCCGACGCCGGGACCGTGCGGCTCGGCGACGTGGCGCTCGCCGACGCGTCGACCGGCGACGTCCGCGCCCACGTCCGCCTGGCGGGCCAGGACGCGCACCTCGTCGCGACGTCGCTCGGCGCCAACGTCCGGATCGGCGCCCCCGACGCAGACGACACCGCGATCGAGCGCGCCCTGCGGACCGCGGGGCTCGGCCCCTGGCTCGACGACCTCCCGGACGGCCTGGACACGCTGCTGGGCGAGGACGGCATCGCCGTCTCCGGTGGCCAGCGTCAGCGGATCGGGCTCGCCCGGACCCTGGTCTCCCCCGCCGAGATCGTCGTGCTCGACGAGCCCACGGCGATGCTCGACCCCGCGACGGCCGGCGCGGTGACGCGCGACGTCCTCGCCGCCACGGGCGGGCGCACCGTCGTCTGGATCACCCACGCGACCGCCGACCTGGGCGACTTCGACCGCGTCCTCGAGCTGCGGGCCGGGCGACTGCGCGAGCGGCGCTGAGTCCCGCCCCTCCCCCATCGCCCGGCCCCGGACCCCCGAAACCGCCTAGGGTCCAGGCCATGACCATCACCGTCGTTGGTTCCATCGCGTTCGACGGGCTCGAGGCCCCGGCGGGCGTGCGCGAGCGCATCCCCGGGGGCGCGGCCTTCCACTTCGCCCAGGCGGCGTCGTTCTACGCCGACGTCCGCGCGGTCGGTCCCGTCGGCGACGACTACACCGACGAGCACATCGCGCTGCTCGCCACCCGCGGCACGAACACCGACGACGTCGAGCGCGTCGCCGGCGGCAAGACCTTCTTCTGGAAGGGCAAGTACCACGACGACCTGAACACCCGCGACACGATCACCACGGAGCTCAACGTCTTCGAGACGTTCGACCCGAAGCTCTCGCAGGAGAGCAAGGACGCCGAGGTGCTGTTCCTCGCCAACATCGTCCCGGGCCTGCAGCGCGCCGTCCGCGCACAGTCGTCCGCCAAGTGGGTCGCGCTGGACTCGATGGACCTGTGGATCGACATCATGCGCGACGACCTCGTCGCCGCGATCGGCGAGGTCGACTGCCTGATCCTCAACGACGGCGAGCTGCAGCAGCTCACCGGCGCGCCGACCACGTACGCCGCCGCGAAGGCGATCTTCGCCTGGGACAAGGCCCCGTCGGCGATCATCGCCAAGCTCGGCTCCTACGGCGCCACGGTCTTCACGAACGACGGCGGCGGCTTCACCGTCCCGGTCTTCCCGCTGGACACCGTCATCGACCCGACGGGCGCGGGCGACACGTTCGCCGGCGGCGTCGTCGGCTACGTCGCCGCCCGCCTCGAAGCAGAGCCCGACCTCGTCGTCGACCGCGACGTCCTCGCCGCCGCCTTGATCCACGGCACCGCGACCGCGTCGCACAACGTCGAGGCCTTCGGCGCCGAGAAGCTCTACGAGCTGCCGGGCTCCGAGACAGAGCCCGAGCCGGGCGGGGTAGGTCACCGGTTGCGGCAGGCCTCCGGGACCGGCGGTCCTTCGGACGATCCATCCCGCGAGATCCACGATGGT
>NZ_JBFAPC010000322.1:0-2094 GCF_040675535.1 Patulibacter sp. NPDC049589
CAGCCGCGCCGCGACGACGACCGCGCCCGTGACGACGACCGCGCCTGGGACCACGGCGACCGCGCCCGTGACGACGACCGTGCCTGGGACCACACGACCGCGCCCGTGACGACGACCGCGCCTGGGACCACGACCGCGCCTGCGCCCACGGCCGCGCCCCCGCCCACGCCCGCGCCCGCGCGCTCAGGTCCGCGGCGCGTACATGATCAGGCCGACGCCGGCGAGGCAGACCGCGGCGCCGGCGAGGTCCCAGCGGTCCGGGCGGTAGCCGTCGGCGATCACGCCCCAGGCCAGCGAGCCGGCGACGAAGACGCCGCCGTACGCGGCCAGGATGCGGCCGAACTCGGCGTCCGGCTGGAGCGTCGCGACGAACCCGTAGATCCCCAGCGCGGTCACGCCGGCACCGACCCACAGGAGGCCGCGGTGCTCGCGGACGCCCTGCCAGACGAGCCACGCGCCGCCGATCTCGAACAGCGCGGCGAGCACGAAGAGGGCGATCGACTTGGCGGCCACCCGCTCATGGTAGGCGGCGGTGGGGTCGGCGCCGGCGAGCGGACGGTGGATCCGTGGCCCTCGGATCAGGGCCGGGGCCTCGGATCCTGGGGGGAGGTCCCCGATGCGACGACGCGCCGGGGGCCGCAGGATGGTGCGCACCACTCCGACCCGTCCGAGCCCGTGACCTCCGCACCGACCCCGCAGCCCGTCCACCCACGTCCCGACGCCCCGGCCGGCGTCCCGCCGGTCGCCGCCACCGATGCCTCCGGAGTCGCCGCGACCGGCGTCGTTCCGGCCACCAACGGCACCGCCGGCACCGCCGCGCCCGCAGACACGAACGGCAGCGCCCTGCCGCCCGCGCTCTCCCGCGAGCGCGTCTGGGGCCTCGTCTCGGCGGTCGCCGTGGTCGTCGGCAGCATCGGCCCGTGGGCGACCTGGGGGCCGGTCACGGTTTGGGGCCTGGACGCCGACGGGGTCATCACGCTCGTCCTCGGCCTGCTCGCCGTGGCGGGCGTCGTGACCCGCCGCTTCCCGATCGCCCTCGTGGTCGTGGCCGCCGTGACCACCCTGATCGGGATCGCCGACACGGTCGACGTCAGCAGCGGCAACGCGTTCTTCGACCCGTCGCCCGGCTGGGGGGTGATCCTCACCGCGCTGGGGGGCACGAGCCTGACGGCCTTCGCCGGCCGGACGGTCCTCCTGCGCCGCGCGACGCGCCGCGTCTGAGCGCCGCGGGGCCGGCTCCGGTCGGCCCGTCGCGCGCTGGCGGAACGGCCGTGGTCTCTGCGACGATCCGGCCCCGCCGCGGCGATCCTCGCCCCGGCGTCCGACGACGGCACCGAGGAGGCGACACCCATGGCACAGCAGGACACCGGGTCCACCGGCGAGGACGCGACCCCGTCCGAGCTCATCGACGCGAGGATCGAGGAGCTCGGCGACTGGCGCGGCACGACGCTCGCCACGGTCCGCGGCCTGGTCAAGGAGGCCGTCCCGGACGTCGTCGAGGAGTGGAAGTGGCGCGGCGTGCCGACCTGGTACTCCGGCGGCATCATCTGCACCGGCGAGACCTACAAGAAGCACGTGAAGGTGACGTTCTTCAAGGGCGCGAAGGTCGACGACCCGTCGGGCGTGTTCAACTCCGGCCTCGACGGCAACGCGCGGCGCGCGATCGACCTGAACGAGGGCGACGAGCTCGACGCCGACGCGTTCAAGGCGCTGGTCCGCGCCGCCGCGGACCTCAACGCGTCCTAGGACCAGGGCCCCGTCCCGCCCTGGCGCTCGACGGTCTCGGGGCCGCGGATCCCGCCACGCCGCGCCGCCTCCGCGCGGCGTCTCGGCGGGGCACGGCGACTCCCGCGGGAGCGAGCCCCGTCAGCAGGCCGGGCCGAGGGGGACTCGGGGCGATTCACGCGGCCGCTGGCGCGACCACCTGCAGCTGCCACGACACCCCGAAGCGGTCCGACAGCCAGCCGAAGCACGGGCTGAAGGGGTAGGCGCCGAGCGGCGCGGGGATCGCCATGTCGGGCGAGTCCCGCTGCGGGTTCGGGCCGAAGGCGCTCTTCGCGCAGCCGCTCCTGCTCAGCCGCGTGTCGACCTCGA
>NZ_JBFAPC010000323.1:0-2055 GCF_040675535.1 Patulibacter sp. NPDC049589
GGGTCGGCGCGGGGCGCGGGGCGGTGCCGGGGATGTCGACCGCGCCGGGCTGGATCGCGGAGCCCTCGATCGTGTCGCCTGTGATCCGCCGCTGCTCGCCGAGCGGCAGGCAGACGCGGCAGAAGTCCTCGCCGAACGGCGTCAGCGCGATCGACCGGCGGACGACGCGCGCGGCGCGTCCGGCGCGCTTCATCGCGTCGCCGACCTCGGGCTGGGCCTCGAGCACCTGGTAGCCGCGCAGGTCGTGCAGCTCCTCGTGGGAGAACCAGATCAGCCCGAGGCGGAACAGGTTGTTGAGGTACGACGGCACGCGCTCGACGTAGCGGCAGCCGGCCTCGGCGCCGATGATCGTCAGGCCCGCCGCGATCATCTCCGAGCCGATCCGCAGCGGCCGGCCGGTGCGGACGTCGACGGCGGGCTGGGCGCCCTTGGTGGCCATCAGGCGGAGGATCCGCGCCTCGTCGGGGGTCAGCTCGTCGAGGATCCGGCCGTACGCGGGGTGCGTGGCCTCCTCGAACGTCACGTCGGCGGCCTGCGCCAGGAGCCCGGCGCCGCGACGCTGGAGGACCTCGCCGGGCGCGAGCTCCGGGACCGGCTCGTGCCCGTGGCCGTGGTGCCCGGCGGGGTGCTCCGCCGACCATGCGCGCGAGGCCTCGCTGACGCGCTCGGGGACGAGTCGCATGACGCGTCGCTCGACCTCGTCGACGCCGAGCAGCTGGCGGGCGCTGCGGCGGACCTGGTCGGCCGCCTCCTCCGCGGCCTTCAGCGCGACGTCCCCGAACGGCAGCCGCTTGGTGATGCCGACGCCGGTGCGGAACGACGTCCTCGCGCCCCACGACGCGGCCTGGATCCCGCCGCGGGTCGCGATCCGCGCCACGCCGGGCAGCGCGTCCAGCGCCGAGGGCTCGCGGGCCCGGGGATCGCCCTCGTGGTCGTTGTCCTCAAGCGCCGAGATAGGCGCGATCGTAGGGGAACCGGAAGCGGCGCGGCAAGAAGCGAGACGTGCCGCCCTTCGCCCCGGCGGCCCCGGTCCCTACCGCGGGTACCTTCGGGGCGCCGACCGATGTCCGGCGCGGGGCGTACCGTCGTCGATCCGATGCGGCTGCTGCACACCGCCGACTGGCACCTCGGCCGGACGCTGCACCGCGTCCCGCTGCTTCACGCCCAGCGCGCCGTCGTCGACCACCTGGTCGAGCTGGCGCGCGCCGAGGACGTCGACGCGATCCTCGTCGCCGGAGACGTCTTCGACCGCGCGCTGCCCCCGGTCGAGGCCGTCCGCGTGGCCGGCGACGCCCTGCGCCGCCTCGCCGACGTCGCGCCCGTGATCGTCGTCTCGGGCAACCACGACTCCGCGGGACGCCTGGGCTTCGCGGCCGAGCTGATCGCCGCCGGCGGCGTCCACCTGCGCACCGAGCCGACGACGAGCGGCGACCCCGTCGTGCTGGAGGACGAGCACGGGCCGGTCGCGATCTACGGCATCCCGTACCTGGACCCGGACCTGACCCGCGGCCCGCTGGGCGTGGAGGAGCGCTCGCACGACGCGGTGCTCGGGGCGGCGATGGAGCTGGTGCGAGCGGACCTGGCGGGGCGGGGCGGGGAGGCCACCGCCGCGGACGCGGTGACCGGCCGCGGCACGACCCGCGAGGGCGCGGCGCGCCTGCGCTCGGTCGTCGTCGCCCACGCGTTCGTGCAGGGCGGCGAGCCGTCGGAGTCGGAGCGCGACATCTCGATCGGCGGCGCGGAGACCGTGCCCGCCTCGGTCTTCTCGGGGGCGGACTACGTCGCGCTCGGGCACCTGCACCGGCCGCACGCGGTCGGGGTGGGTGGGGTGGCGCGCGGCGCATCGGTCGACGCGGCGCCGGACGACGCACGGGAGGCGGCGACGGACATCCCCACTGCGGCGACGCCGGCGCTGCCGCCGACGCCCTCCGACGCCTTCTCCGCCGACGCGCAGGCGGAGCTCGGCGGCCTGTTCGCGCTGCCCTTCGACGACGCCGGCCCGGCGGGCGCGGAGGACGCGAACGGCGTCGGTGCCGCGGCCGCCACCGACGGCGC
>NZ_JBFAPC010000324.1:0-1990 GCF_040675535.1 Patulibacter sp. NPDC049589
GCTCGGGGGATGCGCGCGGCGAGGGGCTCGAGGTGTGCCTCGACGATCTCGTAGTAGGGCGTCGCCGCCGGCCTCGACCACGCCCACTCGCGCGGCATCGTCCACCGCGACGTCAAGCCCGGCAACGTCCTCCTGCAGTCCGCCGACGGCACCACGCCGTCGCCCGCGCCCCCGGCCGCCGCGCCGGCGTCGGGGTTCGCGCTCCCGCCCTTCCAGCGGGTGCTGCTGGCCGACTTCGGCCTGACGAAGGAGCTCGAGGAGGCCGGCGACCTCACCCAGACCGGGATGCTCCTGGGCTCCGCCGACTCCGTCGCGCCCGAGCAGATCGAGGGCCACGCGACCGACGGGCGCGTCGACGTCTACGCCCTCGGTTCGCTGCTCTACGTCGCGCTGACGGGGATCGCGCCCTTCCCCGGCGCCACGATGGCCAAGCTCTTCGCCCACGTCAACGGCGACCGGCCGCGCGTCGGCGACGCGTTCCCGTCGCTGCGCCAGTTCGACGCCGTCGTCGCCGCCGGCATGGCGATCGACCCGGCGGCGCGACCCTCGACCGCCGGCGAGCTCGCCGCGATGGCCCGCACCGCGCTGGAGCGCAGCGACGTCGACCCGCAGGCGACCGTGGCGTTCGAGGGCCCGTCCCCCGACGAGACGATCGCCTTGCGCCGCCCGCGGCCCGGCGCGGGTGCGGCCGGTGCCGCCGCCGGATCGGCCTGGCCGGCGACCCCCGCGGCCGGCAACCCCCGAACGCCGCCCGGCACCTCGCGCCCGATACCGCCCGGCCCCACGCCCCCGGCGCGGATGCGCGACGAGCCGACCCCGGCGGAGCCCCGCACCCGCGTGTCCCCGGCGGCGGCCCGGGCGCCGGAGCCGTCGTACCCGACGCCCGTGCCCGTCAACCGGCCGGCGGCCGCGCCGTACGTGCCGCGGAACGACCCGGGCGGACCGGGTCCCGGCGGCCCGGGCGACGACCGCGGACCGGGCGGCGAGCGGCCGTGGCTCGTGCCCGCGGTCGTCGTCGGCGGCCTCGTGGTCGCGCTGATCGTGGTCCTCGCGCTCGCGCTGCGCGGCGGGAGCGACGACGGCGGCGACCGGACGACGACGCGGAGCCCGTCCGCCGACGGCACGCGCACGACGAAGACCACCCGCAGCACCACCGAGCAGCCCGCCACCACGGACGAGGAGCGGCCCGCGACCACCGCGGAGCCGCCGCCCGCCACGACGACGACCGAGACCCCGGCGACGGACCAGGAGATCGCGGTCGACGGCGGCGGCCGGATCACCGCCGGCGCCGCGACGCGCGACTCCGCGGCCGGCACGCCGCTCGCGAAGACCGGCGTCGCCGCCGACTACGTGTCCGACGGCGACACCTGGCGGACCGTCGTCGCGCGGCCGGCCGACGGCTGGGAGGCCCCGACCAGCTCGTCGCAGGGCACCGGCCTCATCCGCCTGCGCCAGTCGGGCCCCGCGGGCCGGCTGATCCTCGTGGACTACACGCCGACGCAGGCCGCGTCGTTCGACACCACGAACGTCCTGGAGACCCTCCCGATCCCCGGCACGCCCGTCGGCGACGCCACGGGCTACCGCTTCAAGGACGGGCGGATCGGCTCGATCCCCGAGTGCTCGCGCCTGCAGTGCGTCGACGTGCCGCTGAACCAGAGCCCGAACGGGCCCGGCTGGGGCGTCCTCGTCGCGGCGCCCACCAAGGCCGAGGCCTGGGCGACCGCCGAGCGCGTCGCGCGGGCCACCGGGCCGTAGGCGGTCAGCCCGGCGGGACCCGGTCGCGGATCGCGACTGGTTGCGATCCGGCGTCGACGTGTGGCGCCGGAGCGCCACCGGCCCCGCCGCGCCGCGCGGTCGTCGATACTGCCGCGATGCGCGCGCGGCTCCTGCTCCCCCTCGCGGCGACCGCGGCCTGCCTGGCCGCGGCGCCGGGCCAGGCGTCAGCCGCGGCCACCAAGAAGTGCCCGGTCAGGGAGGGGCTCTACGCGAC
>NZ_JBFAPC010000325.1:0-1908 GCF_040675535.1 Patulibacter sp. NPDC049589
AGGCCATCGCCCCGCCGGCGCCCTGGACGAACCGCGCGAGGACGAGGACCTCCTGCGACGGGGCGAGCGCACAGAGGACGGAGGCGCCGACGAAGACGCCCAGCCCGCCGACGAACAGGCGGGTGCGGCCCACGAGGTCGCCGAGGCGGCCGGCCAGGAGCAGCAGGCCGCCGAACGGCACGAGGTACGCGTTGACGACCCAGGCGAGGTTGGAGTCGGAGAACCCGAGGTCCTCCTGGATCGAGGGGAGGGCGACGTTCACGACGGTGACGTCGAGGACGATCATGAGGACGCCGGTGCAGAGCACGTAGAGCGCGATCCACCGGCTGCGGTCGGTCGTTGGGGTGGTCATGCCGTCTGAGACCGCCGCCGGACGCGGGACTCATCGGTCCGCCGCGCCCCAGCCGCCCCGGTCGCGGCCCCCGGGGACCCGGATCGCCCGTTGCCACCGGGGCCCGCGCGGGTGGTGCGGTCCGCGGATCGTTACCCTTCCCTCCGAAATGCCAGGCATCGTGATCGTTGGCGCCCAATGGGGAGACGAGGGCAAGGGGAAGCTCGTCGATCTGCTCGCGGAGCGCTCTGACGTCGTCGTCCGCTTCCAGGGCGGCAACAACGCCGGGCACACCATCGTGCACGGGGACGTCAAGTACGCGTTCCACCTGGTGCCGTCCGGCATTCTGTACCCCGGCACGACCTGCGTGATCGGCAACGGCGTGGTCGTCGATCCCGAGGTCCTGCTGGGCGAGCTGGCTCAGCTCGGCACCCAGGGCGTCGACTCCTCGGGCCTGCGGATCAGCCCGAACGCGCACGTGATCATGCCGTACCACAAGTTCCTGGACGTGGCCGGCGAGGCGCGGCTGGGCAAGAACCAGATCGGCACCACCAAGCGCGGCATCGGTCCCTGCTACGCCGACAAGGCCCTGCGCCTGGGCATCCGCATCCAGGACCTCCTCGACGAGAAGATCCTGAAGAAGAAGATCGTCGCCGCGATGGAGCCCAAGGCCCGCTCGCTGCGCCCCTGGGAGCGCGACCCGTCGCTGGACCTCCAGGCGATGACGGAGACGTACCTGGCCTTCGGTCACCGCCTCGAGCGGCACATCGCAGACACGGCCGCCCTCGTCTGGGACGCGCTGGACGGCGGCGGCCATGTGCTCTTCGAGGGCGCCCAGGCCGCGCTCCTGGACATCGACCACGGCACGTATCCCTTCGTCACCTCGTCGAACCCGATCTCGGGCTCCGCGGCCGTGGGCTCCGGCGCCGGCCCGAAGGACCTCTCCGAGATCTGGGGCGTCGTCAAGGCGTACTCCACGCGCGTGGGCTCCGGTCCGTTCCCGACCGAGCTCGACGGTCAGCTGGCCACCGACCTGCGCGAGAAGGGCGGCGAGCGCGGCACGACGACCGGGCGCGACCGCCGCATCGGCTGGCTCGACCTGATCTCCCTGAAGTACGCGGCGCGCCTCTGCACGCTGGACCAGCTCTGTATCACGAAGCTCGACGTCCTCTCCGGCCAGGAGACGATCAAGGTCGCCACGAAGTACCGGACGGAGGACGACGCGCTGCTCGAGCGCTACCCGTACCACCAGACCGTCCTGCACCACGTGACGCCCGAGTACGACGAGCTGCCCGGCTGGGAGGAGGACATCACCCACTGCCGCAAGCTCGAGGACCTGCCGCAGGCGGCGCGCGACTACCTCGACTACGTCGAGGAGGCCGTCGGCGTGCCGATCGGCATGATCGGCGTCGGCCCCGGCAACGACGAGATCGTCTGGACGGCGGCCGGGCGCGCGTCCGAGGCCGGGCGCCTCACCGGCGTCTGAGGGAACGCGGCCGCGCGCGGCCGGGCGGACGACACCGGGATCCCCGGGGCCGCCCGGGCGCCGCCGCATGGCGGCCGCGCTGGCGCCGTCG
>NZ_JBFAPC010000326.1:0-1892 GCF_040675535.1 Patulibacter sp. NPDC049589
CGCTGCGCGACCTGCCGACGTTCTCCTGCCTGCCGGACGGCGCCCCGTCGCCGTTCGGCTCGACCATCCACCTGCTGCCCGGCGCCTCCGCCTCACCGATGGCCGCGCTGCGGGAGATGTGGGCGGACGTCCAGGCCGGGCGGCTGCCCGCCGAGCCGACCATCGAGTGGTACCTGCACACCACTGTCGATCCGTCGCTGCGGGACGAGAACGGCCACCACTCGTCGGCGTTGTTCGTGCAGTCGGTGCCGTACGAGATCGACGGCTCGACCTGGGACGCCTCGTTGCCGGGTTACGTGGACCGGCTGCTGGCGATCTGCGACCGGTACGCGCCGGGCACGTCCGACCTGGTGGCGGACATCATGCCGCTCACCCCGCCGGGCATCGAGGAGCACTTCGGGATCACCGGTGGGCACATCCACCACGTCGACAACACTGTCGCCTTCGATCAGCGGATGCCGTACTTCACCGGGCTTGACGGGTTGTACGCGGGCTCGGCCGGGGCGCACCCGGCGGGCAGCGTGATCGGCGCGGCCGGGCACAACGTCGCCCGGCGGATCCTTCGCGACCTGCAGGTCTAGGCCGATCGGGGTGGGGGGGGCGGGCGCCCCCCACCCCCCCCCCCGGGTCTGGGTTTTGGGGCGCGGCGGGGGGCGGGGCCCCCCCCGCCCCCCCGGGGGCTCCACCCCCTGAGATCCCCCCGCACCCCGATGAAAGCGAGAGCCGCATGCGCTTCGTACACCTTCACCCCTCCTCCCTCGCCCCGCGGGTTCCGCGGCGCACCGTCGTCGCCGTCGCCCTCGCGGCCGGCAGCCTCGCGGTCGGCGTCGGCGTCGCCGACGCCCACACCGAGGTCGCCGCGACGAGCCCGTCGTCCGGCAAGACCGCATCGACTGCCGTCCGCACCGTCTCGGTGACGTTCACCGGCCAGATCCGCTCCGGGACGATCACGGTGAAGCGCGCCGGGAAGGCCGTCTCCAAGGGCCGGGGCGGCCAGGACCCCCGCAACGTCAAGCGGATCAGCGTCGGCCTGAAGACCGGCCTGAAGGCCGGCAAGTACGTCGCGACCTGGACCGCGATCGCCGCCGACGGCCACCACCAGAAGGGCACCTTCGGCTTCCGGCTGAAGCGGCGATGAGCCCGGCCCGCCGCCGCACCGCGCTGGTGACCGGCGCCGCGGTCCTCGCCACCCTCGGGTGCGCGGGGACCGCGGGGGCCCACATCCAGCTGACCCCGAGCACCGTCGCCCCGAACGACCCGGTCGAGTTCACCGTGATCGTCCCCAGCGAGCGTCCGGCGCACACCACGAGGGTCGACCTGAAGCTGCCCCCGGGCGTGATCCCCTTCGCGTACGGCGAGACCCCGGGCTGGAAGCGCCGGCTGATCACCGCCTCCAACGGGGCGATCGAGCGCGTCGTCTGGACCGGGAAGCTCGCCGAGGACGGCTACGCCCGCTTCACGTTCCTCGCCGGCACGCCCGAGAAGCCGGCGACGCTGACGTGGAAGGCGCTGCAGACCTACGACGACGGCACGATCGCGCGCTGGATCGGCTCCCCGGACTCCGACAGCCCGGCGCCGGTCACGAAGGTGATCGCGGGCGCCCCGCGCCAGAACGCCGGCGGCGAGGGCGAGTCGGGGACCGAGACCGCGGCGACGGCGCCGGACACCGGCACGCCGTCGACCCCGGACGCGCCGTCGACCGCCGTCGCGTCCGCCGGCGACGACGGCACCGACTGGCTCGCCCGCGGCCTCGGGATCGCCGCGGTCCTGATCGCGCTGGCCGGCGCCGCGCTCGCCGTCCGCCGGCGGTCGAGCTGACGACCGACGCCCACCGGCCGCGTCGAAGTCGCCGAGCCCCTGCAACGCGCCGCGCTGCAGGCAGACGAGGAGGA
>NZ_JBFAPC010000327.1:0-1834 GCF_040675535.1 Patulibacter sp. NPDC049589
GCCGGCGCCGGGCCGCCGTCGTCGGGGCCGGCCGCGGCGTCCCCGGCGCCGACCTCGGGCGCGGGCGACACCTCCTCCTCGTCCTCCCCCGCCCCGAGGACCTCGTCCGGCGCCTCCTCGACGACCGTCTCGGGCTCCCGCGCGTCGACGACGAAGTGCCCGCCGGCCGCCGGCGCGCTGCAGGAGCGGACTAGCCCGTCGAGCACCCGCCGGAGCTGGTCGCCCAGGAGGACGGGGTGGCCGGCGACCACCGCGACGACGGCCTCGCCGTCCTGGAAGCGCTCGACCGCGACCGAGACCAAGCCGCGGACCCGGCGGATCGGCGCCACGAGCGCCGCCAGGTGGTCGTCGTCGCGGACGGGGGCGAGCAGCACGGTCGCGCGGCCGGCCGTCAGCCGCTCGGTGCCCGCCGGGCCGCGCGTCGCGCCCGGGGCCGGTGACGGTGACGGTGGGAACGGCGCACGCACGCGGATCACGATCCCACGTCGGTCGCGTCCAGGACGCGGTCACCGGCCGCGACGGCGGATCGCGCACCGTCGGACCCGTCGCAGAGCGCGGCGGTCACGGGCATCTCAGCGCAGCTCGTGGATCCGTCCAGCGGCGTGCCGGAGCCGCCCGCCGTCGCGGCCGTGGCGGTCCGCGACGACCTCCGCCAAGATCGACAGCGCGGTCTCCGGCGTCGCGGTCGCACCGAGATCCAGCCCGACCGGCCCGGCGATCCGCGCGACCTCGTCGTCCGGGACCCCGTGCTCGTGGAGGCGCCGGCGCCGCATCGTCTGGGCGTGCCGCGAGCCCATCGCGCCGACGAAGCCCGCGCCCGCGGCCAGCGCGGCGAGGATCGCGGCGTCGTCGAGCTTCGGGTCGTGCGTGAGGACGACCACCGCGTCGTCGGCGCCGACCCCCAGCAGCGGGAACGCCTCCTGGGGCCAGCGGTCGACGGTCGCGTCGGCGTCCGGGAAGCGCTCCGGGCGGGCGAACAGGCTGCGGGGGTCGACGACGACCGTGCGCCAGCCGACGGTCCGCGCGACCGCGCAGAGGTGTCGCGCGAGGTCCCCCGCGCCGACGACGACGAGCCGCGGATCGGGCCGCACGACGTCGACGAAGAGCCGCGCGCCGCCGGCCTCGAGGACCGCACAGCGCCCGGCGGCGACGAGCTCCGCCGCGCCGTCCGCGGCGACGTCCAACGCCGGCCCGCCGAGCGTGCCGGTCGTCCGGCCCGCGGCGTCGACGTGGAGCCGCCGGCCGGCGGCGGGGCCGTCCAGCACCGTCACGCGCGCGGCGCGGCCGCCCGTGCGCGTCGCCCCGGCCAGGGCGTCGTCCTCGTGCAGGTCGATCCAGACGTCGATCTCACCGCCGCAGGGCAGGCCGACCTCCCACGCCTCGTCGTCGGCGATGCCGTACGAGCGCAGGCGTCCCGCCGGGCCGCGGCCGGCGAGCAGCTCGCCCGCCTCGCGAATCACCGACGCCTCGACGCAGCCCCCGGAGACCGCCCCGGCGACGTCGCCCGACGACGAGATCGCGAGCTTGGCGCCCAGCGGCCGCGGCGCCGAGAAGCGGATCCCGACGACGGTCGCCAGCGCCACCCGATCGCCCCGAGCCGTCCACGCGTCGACCTCGGCCAGGACGTCACGCACGGGGCGCGTCCCCGGGTCGGACCGTCGTCGGGCGGAGCACCGTCATCGCGTCCCATCTTCGGCCCGGGGAGGACGGCCGCGATGCTCCGCGGGTCCAGGATGCGGGTCCACGTAGCGGTGCAGGCGCGTCTCGGGGTCCGTCCGGACGTGGAACTCGTCGCAGCGCTGGGTCGGCGTGGTCGCCGGGCGCGCGCGGATGG
>NZ_JBFAPC010000328.1:0-1813 GCF_040675535.1 Patulibacter sp. NPDC049589
GACGCTCTACAGCTCGACCGAGTTCAAGAAGATCCGGCTCATGTACTTCACCGAGCAGTTCAAGGACTGGGAGCGCGTGAACGCCGGGGTCTGACACCTACGAGGACGTCGTCGACGACTACGTCACCTCCGAACCCGCGATCGACTACGCGGCGGGCTCCGTCCTGCTGCTGGCCGCCCTGCAGGCCGGATGAGCCGGCGGACGGTGCAGCGGTGGGCACGAGGGGCCCGGCCGTGCGGCGCGGGGTGGGCACCCGGGCCGGGTTGCGCGAGGTGCGCGCTGCGGCCGGGTGGCGCGGGACGAGCCTCCGGGCCGCGCGGCCCGGGACGACGAGGACCCCGGCCGTCCGGCGCGGGACGACGGAAGGACGCGCGATGAGGATCCTGGTCGTGGAGGACGAGGCGGAGATCGCCGAGGCGGTGGCGGGCCGGCTGCGCGCCGAGTCCTTCGGCGTCGACGTCGCCGGCACGGTGGCGGAGGCCCGCTTCCACGCGGACCTCCACCCCTACGACGCGATCGTGCTGGATCGGCGGCTGCCCGACGGCGAGGGGCTGGCGCTCTGCGGCGAGTGGCGGGCCGCCGGGGTCGAGACGCCGATCCTGATGCTGACGGCGATGGACCAGACCGGGGACGTCGTCGACGGGTTCTCGGGCGGCGCGGACGACTACCTGACCAAGCCGTTCGCGACCGAGGAGCTCGTCGTCCGCGTGCACGCGCTGCTGCGCCGCCGGCCGACCCGGCGCCTCGAGGTCGTGGAGGCCGGCGACCTCGTGATCGAGACGTCGCGCCGCAGGGTCCGCCGCGACGGCGTGATCGTGCCGCTGACGACGAAGGAGTTCGCGCTCCTGGCGTTCCTCGCCGACCGCGCGGGCGAGGTCGTCGACCGCTTCGACATCCTCGAGTCCTGCTGGGACCAGGCCTACGAGCCCGGGTCCAACGTCGTCGACGTCCACGTCGCGGCGCTGCGCCGCAAGCTCGGGTCCTCGGCGATCGAGACGGTCCGCGGCGCGGGCTACCGGCTGGCGGACGGCGCGTGAGCGCGGCGCAGCTCCTCCGCCTGCGGCGGCGCCTGACGGCGTCGTACGCGGCGGTCTCGCTCGTCGTGCTGCTCGTGCTCGCGGTGATCGCCGTGCTGCAGGCCCACGACCGCCGGCACGAGCAGCTCGACCGGCTGCTGGAGCGCACCGCCCTGTCGGCGACCGGCTTCGCGTACCCCGAGGGCGACCCGAGCCGCCTGACGATCGACCGGCAGCCCGACGGGTACTTCGGGCCCGACCGCCGGCCGGGGTCCCCGGTCCTGGTCGTCGACGAGCACGGGAAGGTGGTCGCCGGGCCGCGGGACGCGCTGGACGGCCCCGCGGCCGCGCGGGCGCTCGCACGGGTCCGGGACGGCCGGCTGCTGCGGATCGCCGACGACGTCTCGGGCGGCGACGACGTGCGCGTGGCGTCCAATCCGATCAACGGTGCCGATCGCCTGCTCGGCGCGATCGTGGCCGTGGAGCCGCTGTCGACCGCGCGGTCGGACCTGCGCGGGACGACGCTCCTGATCGCCGCCGCGACCCTGGGCCTGTGGCTCCTGACCGTCGCCGCCGGCTGGCTGCTGGCGGGCCGGGCGCTGCGGCCCGCCGCGGCGGTCGCCAAGCGGGAGGAGGCGTTCCTGGCCGACGCCGCGCACGAGCTGCGCACGCCGGTGGCCGTGATCCGCGCGCGCCTGCTCCCGTCGCGGTCTCCGAGGGCCCGATCTTCGTCAACGGGCTGAAGGTCACGCCGATCGGCAAGACCCAGCTCGTCGTCGACCCGAAGACGCGGCAG
>NZ_JBFAPC010000329.1:0-1809 GCF_040675535.1 Patulibacter sp. NPDC049589
TCGGATCGGGGATCATCCGGGCGTGCTCCGCATACCCACCCCACGCCGCCTCGTACTGCTCGTCGCGCTGGTCGGGAGCGCGTGCGCCTGCTCCCCGCGGCGCGCATGATCGGCGACGGCGGCCTGCAGCCGCGTCAGCTCGCGCTCGCGGCCGGGCACGCCGGCCTCCGCCTGCCGCAGCTCCTCGAGCCCCGCGGCCTGCTCGCCGGACGCGCGGGACACGGACGCCCAGCGCGACGGATCGGCGAGCAGCTCCGGTTCCTCGAGCTGCTCGACGTAGCGCCGCGCCTTGGTCAGCTCGGTCGCGGCGTTCTCGGCGGCGGCGCGCGTCTGGCGGTCGGCGTTCAGGTACGGCAGCAGCGGTGCGGCTGCGCGGTGCGCGTCGAGCTCGGCGGCGAGCTTGTCGCGGCCGGCGCGGTGCTGCTCGACCTTGCGCAGGTCGGCCTCGGCCCTCCGACGACGGTCCTGTCGCTCGGCGAGCGCCCGGGCCGCGGTCGCGGCGGACTCCGCGGCCGTCAGTGCGGCCTCGGCTCGGGCCCGGGCGGCGTCGGCCTCGGCGGCGACGGTCGTCGTCCGGGCGCGTTCCGCGTCGATCCAGGCCCGGACGTCGTCGACCGACGCCGCGAGGTCGCCGCCCAGGCGCGGGACCTCCTCGCCGGCCTTCCAGGCGCCCGCGGCGGAGGCGAGCGCGTGGTCGGCGGCGATGCGCGCCGACTGCACCCCGGCGCGGGCCTCGCGGGCGCGGTCCTGCAGCCAGAACTCGATCTTCGAGAAGCGCTCGGCGTCGAAGAGCCGCTCGAGCACCTGCTGGCGGGCCTTCGCGTCGGCGCGCAGGAACGTCGCGAACGCGCCCTGCGGCAGCATCACGACCTGCAGGAACTGCTCCGCCGTCATGCCCAGCAGCGGGTCGAGCTCGTGGCGGACCTCGGGGATCTTCGCCGCGACCGCCGTCCACGTCCCGCCGGCGTCCTGCAGCTCGAGCGTCGCCGACGCGCCCTCCTGGACCGGCGCGCCGCCGCCCCGCAGCGGCGGGCGCTCGTGCTTCGGGCTGCGCGTGACGCGGATGCGGCGTCCGCCGACCGTGGCCTCCAGGACGACCCGCGGCGTCGCGTCCGGCGCGCGGTGGTCGCTGCCGAGCCGGCCCTCGCCGCGGGCGCCGGGGACCTCGCCGAAGAGCGCGAAGCAGACGGCGTCGAGCACGCTCGTCTTGCCCGCGCCGGTCGGGCCCGACAGCAGGAAGAGCCCGGACGCCGACAGCGCGTCGAAGTCGACGACCTCGTGCCCACCGAAGGGGCCGAAGGCCTCGATCTCCAGCCGGTGGAGCCTCATCCGTCGTCCCCGCCGCGGTGGACCGACTCCGCCGCGCCCTGCAGCAGCGGGACCTCGTCGCCCGTCGGGGCCTCCCCGCGGACGTCGGTGACGAACGCCTCCAGCACCTGCAGGTCGGTGCGACCCCGGATCCGGTCGCGGGCGACGGTCGCGGGGGAGAGCTCGCCCTCGGGCGCGTGCTGCAGGACGAGTACCTGAGGGAACCGCGCGCGCAGCCGCTCCATCGGCCGCGCCGGCAGGAGCGGGTCGGTGAGGACGACCTCGAGCCACGCGTCCTCCGCCTCGTGCTCGGCGAGCGCCGCGTCGGCGAGCAGGTCCTCCAGCGTCCCGCGCAGCCGCACGAGGCGGAACGGCGCCGGGAGACATCCGCTCCATGGCCCCACCTGACGACCACGACATCCCGCCCTTCGACGACGACGCGTCCTACGTCGACATGGATCCCGGCGGCTCGTACGGCGACGACGACGGGTTCGACGACGG
>NZ_JBFAPC010000330.1:0-1714 GCF_040675535.1 Patulibacter sp. NPDC049589
GATGCAGAACATCGCCTACGAGGAGATCAAGGCGCAGACGCCGAAGGCGCCGGTCATGGCGGGCGAGCTCGCCCCCTACGCGCGCAACCCGAAGGACCTCGAGACCGACCGGCGACGGTCCCGGTGAGCACCGCGGTGATCCTCCCGGCGGGGACCGAGCTGGGCGGCTACCGCGTCGAGGAGGTCATCGGGATCGGCGGCATGGCCGTCGTCTACCGGGCCCGTCAGGTCTCGCTCGGCCGGGCGGTCGCGCTCAAGGTCCTCGCGGTGCAGCACGCCCGCGACCCGGCCTTCCGGGAGCGGTTCCGGCTCGAGGCGCTGCACGTCGCCGCGCTCGACCACCCGCACATCGTCCCGATCTACGACGCGGGCGACGAGGACGGCACCGCGTACATCGCGATGCGCCTCGTCGTCGGAGGGACCCTCGCCGACCGCCTGGCGGACGGGCCGCTGCCGTCGGCGGAGACCGTCCGCGTGCTCCGGGCCGTCGCGAGCGCGCTCGACGCCGCGCTGCGGCCGACGGACGGCCACGCGTCGGGTCTCGTCCACCGCGACGTCAAGCCCCAGAACGTCCTGCTGACGCCCGACGGCCATCCCTACCTGACGGACTTCGGGGTCGCGACCAGCGGCGGCTCCAGCGGCCTGACCGCCACCGGCACGTTCGTCGGCAGCATCAACTTCGCGTCCCCGGAGCAGATCCGCGGGACGCCGGTCTCCGGCGCGAGCGATCGCTACTCGCTCGCCGCGGTCCTCCACCAGTGCGTGACCGGCCGCGTGCCGTATCCGCGGGAGAGCGACGCCGGGGTGATGCACGCGCATCTCGTCGAGGAGCCGCCGCGGCTCCCGGCGGCCCTCGCCGCGCTCCAGCCCTGCATCGACCGCGGCATGGCGAAGGATCCGGGACAGCGCCATCCGTCGGCGGCGGCGCTGGTGGACGAGGCCGAGGCGGTGCTGCGGGCGATCGGGGCGCGGAAGGCCCCGGCGGCCGCGCCACTGGTCCCGAAGACCGCCACGCCGGTGGCGTCGGACGAGTCCCCGGTCGCGCGGGCGGCCGGCCCGGAGTCGCGGGCGCCGACGACCTCGTCGCCGGTGCCCATGACCTCGCCGCCGGGGCGGGAGGGCATACGGGCGGCCCCGGTCGGCCCGCCGCCCGTGGCCACGTCCGACTCCCGGGCGTCCGCCGCTCCGGCACCGGAGCCGGCCGTTCGGGCCGCGGACGTTCCCCCGGCGGACGTTCCGGCCGCGGACGTCCCCCCGCCGGCCGTGGGGTGGCGGGCCGCGGGCCCGGAGACGCCGGGAACGGGGAAGGCGAAGCCGTCGAAGGGACCGGGGACGGCCGAGGCACCAGACCGCCCGCCGGCGTCCGCGGTCCGCCGCGGGCAGGTCGCGCGGTACCGCTGGGTGGCCGCCGGCGCGGTCGTCGCCGGCGCCGCGGTCGGCGGCGGACTGCTGGTCCGGCCCGACGCCCCCGCGGCGGCCCGCGCGCTGCCGGTCGCGACGGGCGGCGTGCTGTCGGTCGCGTACGACGACCGCTGGGAGCCGCGGTCGCCGGTCGGCCAGGTCGCCGGGGTGCGGCTCGTCGACGGGGCGACGCTGCGGGCCACCGGATCCGGCGACGGCGCCGGTCGTCTTCGTCCTCGGCGCCGGGATCCCGTGGGCGAGGCTCTCGCCGGTCCAGGGCTACGGGTCGGGCATGGCCTGCCGGCGCCGGCGC
>NZ_JBFAPC010000331.1:0-1699 GCF_040675535.1 Patulibacter sp. NPDC049589
CCCGGGGCGCGGCGGTCGGGCCCGGCGAGCCGGTCGAGGTGCTCGAGGCCGCCGACCGCGCCCTCGACGGACGCTGGAAGACGACCGCCCGGCTGCGCGGCGCGACGGTCGAGCTCCGCACCCCGGTGGCGACCGCCGCGCCCGATCTCGTCCCGGGTCGACTGCTGCGGGTGCGCGGCAAGCTCCGCCCGGTCGGCGACGGCGCGGTCGGCGCGCGATCGCGCGGCATCGCCCTCACCCTGGACGCGACCGTGGTCGGCGTCGCGGGTCGCCGGGGCGGCTGGCGCGGGGCGATCGACCGCTTCCGCGAGCGCGCCGAGCGGACCCTGACGGCACCCGGCGACGGCGACCGCCCACAGGCCCGCAGCGCGCTGCTGCGCGGGATGGTGCTCGGGCAGGACCAGGACTTCACCGACGCGGAGGAGGAGGCGTTCCGGCGCAGCGGCCTGTCGCACCTCGTCGCCGCGAGCGGCCAGAACGTGGCGCTCGTCGCCGCGCTGGCGATCGGGATCGCGGCGCTCTGCGGGCTCACGCGGCCCTGGCGGATCGGCTGGGCGCTCGTGGCCGTCGCGGCGTACGTCCCGCTCGCGGGCGCCGGCCCGTCGATCCGGCGGGCGGGGGTGACGGGGGTGCTGACCCTGCTGGCGCTCGGCCTCGGCCGCGCTCCGGACCGCTGGTGGGCGCTGCTGCTCGCCGCGATCGCGACGGTGCTCGTCGACCCGGCGTCCCCGCAGCAGCTCGGCTGGCAGCTGAGCTTCGCGGCGGTCGTCGGGCTGCTCGTGCTGGCGCCGCCGCTGACGGCGCTGGCCCGCCGCGCCGGCTGGCCGGGCTGGCTCGGGGCGGCCGCGGCGGTTCCGCTCGGCGCGGGGCTGGCGACCGCGCCCGTGCTGGCGGCCGGCGTCGGTGACGTCTCGCTGACCAGCCTCCCGGCGAACATGGTCGTCGAGCCCGTCGTCGCCCCGATCACGTGGCTCGGGATGGTGGCGGGGATCCTCGGGCCGGAGGGCGCGCCGGTGAGCGGCGGCCTGGTGCTGGCGACCACGCCGTTCCTGGACTGGACGTCGGGCGTGGCCGGCTGGGCCGCGTCCCCGGGCTGGGCGGTCGTGCGGCCGGGGCCGGCCGCGGCGCTGTTGCCCGTCGCGGTCCTCGTCGTGGCGCTCGTGGTCGTCCAGCGCCCCGCGTGGCTCGTGCGCGGGCAGGACGCCGTCCGGCAGCGGGCGGCGCGGGACCCACTGGGCCGCTGGGCCCTGCGCGTCGGTCGGCGGCGCGGGACGCGGGCCGCCGCGATCGTCGTGGCGCTGTTCACGGTCGTCGCCCTCGGCGTTGCGGCGACGCGTGGCGGGCCGGGCGGCTCGCCGGTCCTCGACGGCGACGGCGTCGTGGTGCTCGACGTCGGGCAGGGCAGCGCGACGCTGCTCCGCCAGGGCGGCGCGGCGATCCTCGTCGACGCCGGCCCGGCGGACGGCCGGGTGGTGGACCGGCTCGCCGAGCAGGGCGTGACGCGGCTGGACGCGATGGTGCTTTCGCACGCGGCGGCGGACCACACCGGTGGCGCTCCGGCGGTCGCCTCGAGGTTCCACCCGTCGCTGCTGGTCGACGGGCGCAGCGGCCACGAGGACCCCTCCGCGGCCGTGGCGGCGGCGACGATCGTGGCCGCCGGCGGGCGCGTCCTGCCGGCCCCGGGCGGGCGGGCGAGAGA
>NZ_JBFAPC010000332.1:0-1651 GCF_040675535.1 Patulibacter sp. NPDC049589
GGCGCCAGCGCGAGGGCGCCGCCGCCGAACAGACCCCCGGGGAGGATTCGGATCCGGTGGCCGGCCTCGCTCAGGCGGACACCCCCGGATCCTGCGCGCTCGACGGCGAGTACACGACGGCGCGGCTGGACCAGCTCGTCATCCACCACCACGCCGACGGCGGCGCCCGGGCCGACAAGTTCGAACGCGACGAGCGGATGCTGCGCGCGTCCCTGGAGCGCACGCCCGACGACCCGCGGTCGGTCTTCTACCTCGCCCAGACGCTGCGCGACCTGGGCCGGGCCGACGAGGCGATCGCGCAGTACGAGCGCCGCACGACCCTCGGGGCCTGGCCGGAGGAGGTCTTCTACGCCCGCCTGCAGGTCGGCGTCCTGCAGGGCGACCGCGGGCGCTGGGCCGAGGCGCTGGCGTCGCTGATCGCCGCCTGGCAGCTGCGTCCGTGGCGGATGGAGCCCGTCTACGAGCTCGCGTCCCGACTGCGCCTGCGGGGCGAGCACCAGGCCGCGTACGCGTTCGCCGTCCAGGGCGCCGGCGTGCCGGTCTCCGACGACTGGCTGTTCGTCGCCGGCTGGGTCCACCGCTACGGGCTGCTCGCCGAGCTCTCGATCACGGCGTTCCACACCGGGCGCTTCCGCGAGGCGCTCGCCGCCTGCGAGGAGCTGCTCGCGCTGCCGGACCTGCCGGAGGTCTACCGCGAGAGCACGAGCCGCAACCGGGCGCTCTGCCTGGAGCGGCTGGCGGGCTGAGCGTCGCCGGGCCCGGCGGGGGCCGTCGTCGGCCCCGCCGCCGGGCCCGGCGGCGGCCGTGGTCGTGCCCGCCGCCGGGCGGCAGGGACGGCCGGCCGTCGCGCGGTCAGCCCGCGTCGAGGCCCTGGCGGTGGGCGACGGCCGCGGCCTCCGTCCGGCTGCGGACGTCGAGCTTCGCCAGGATCCGCGAGACGTGGACGCTGGCGGTCTTCTCCGCCATGAACAGCGCGGCGCCGATCTCGCGCTTGGTCGCCCCGGACGCCACGAGCGCGAGGACCTGGCGCTCGCGGGGCGTCAGGCCGAAGCGGTCCACGACGGGGGCCGCCGGTGCGGGGGCGGACGGTGCCGGGCTACGGCCCGCGGCGACCCTTCGGCCGGCGGCGTCCCGTCCGCCCGCGGCATCGTCGTTCGCGCGAGCCGTGCGGCCTGCGGGATCGTTGCTCGCCGGACGGGTGCGGTCTGCGGCGCCCTGCGCGTCCGCAGCCGCGTCGCCGGCGGCCGCCGCGCACGGGTCCAGCCGCGCCCGCGAGACCAGGCCGTCGACCTCCGTGAGGAGCCACGGGGCGCCGAGGCGGAGGGCGATCGCGTGCGCGGCGGCGGCCGCGGCGCTCGCCCCCGCGCGATCCCCGGCGCCGGCGCGGGCCTCCGCCTCGTTGCGGCGCGCCCGGGCCTCCGGGTACGGCCGGCCGGTGGCGCGCCACGCGGCGGCGGCCGCCGCCCACGGCTCCGCGGCCGGCCGCCCCGTCGCCCGGGCGAGGTCCGCCTCGGCGTCCAGCAGCAGCGCGCGCTCCACGGGCCGGTGGGGCTCCGATGCCTCGGTATCGGGAGCGCGAGGTAGATGGGCACGTTGCGGAAGGACACCTGGCCCAACGGGTACATCTGGTCCGGGCCGATCGATGACCTCG
>NZ_JBFAPC010000333.1:0-1609 GCF_040675535.1 Patulibacter sp. NPDC049589
GTCGCGGGGGCGCTGCGGGCCGTCGCGGGGCCGCCGTCCGTGGCCGTGCCGGTCGCCGCCGCGCTCCCCCGCCAGAGCAGCCGCACGAACAGCAGCCCCATCGTCGCCTGCCCGACGAGCGTCGCGATGGCGCTGCCGTCGAGGCCGAGGTCCGCGCCGTAGATCAGCAGCGGGTTCAGCGCGAGATTGATCGCGTTGCCGAGCAGGACGATCAGGAGCGGTGTGCGCAGGTCGCCCGTCCCGCGCAGCCAGCCCTGCGCGGCCATGCTGAGGAGCGCGAGAGCGAGCCCCGGCGCGGCGATCCGCAGGTATCTGGCGGCGTGGTCGGCGGTGTCGCCGCGGCCCCCGAGCGCGTCGATCCAGACCGGGCCGAGGGCCACGACGACGATGGCGCCGAGCAGCCCGGCGGCGCCGCCGAGCCACAGCGCCTGCGCGGCCAGGCGGCGCAGGTCGGCGTCGTGCCCCGCGCCGGAGAGCCGCGCGACCGCAGCGGTCGTGGCGTAGGTGGTGACGACCCCGAGGCCGGCGACGGTCCCCAGCACCGAGACCGCCAGGGCCAGCGCCGCGAGCGGCTCGACGCCCAGGTGGCCGACCATCGCGGTGTCGACCAGCAGGTACGTCGGCTCGGCCGCCAGGGTCACGAGCGCCGGCAGCGCCAGGCGGACGATCTCGCGGTCGTGGGGTGAGCGCAGCGCCGGCACGGGCCGGGGAGGCTAGCGGCGCCCCCGCGGCGGGCGGCAGGGCCGATCGCCGACCGGTGGCCGCGTCCCCCGACGTCCGTCCGCTCCCGGGGGCGGACCGTCCCCGCGGGCGTAGGGTGTCGACGTCCCGCAGTCCCGGTGCCAGGAGCCCCCGCCGTGCACGCCTCCCCCTTCGCCCCCGCCCCGACGGGACGGGTCCCCGATCGATCCGCGACCCGCGCCCACGCGTGGCGCACGTCCGTCCGATCTGCGTCGGCCACGAGCCGCCCGACCGTCGCCCCGGCCGTCACCGTCGGCACCCGCCCGACCGCTGGCCCAGCCACACCCGTCGGCAGCCGCCCGGCCGCACCCGCCGCCCGCCGCCCGCCGGTCCGCCTCTCCGTCCTGGGCCTCGTCGCCGCGTTCCTGGTCGCCTTCGCGCCGCCGGCCGCCCGCGCGGACGATCCGGCTCCCGCGACCGGCGTCCTGCGCGGCCAGGTGACGCTCCGGGACGGGAGCTCCGCGGGGCCGGGGACGGTCTCCCTGGTCAAGATGGACTCCGACGACCACGACTACGTGACCGCTGCGGTCGACGCCGATGGCCGGTGGAGCACGCCGGTCCGGTCCGGGCGCTGGACGGTCAGGGCGTCGACCACGGCCGGCCTCCCGACGAGCTGGCCCGACGTCCCGGGCGCGTGGCCCGAGGAGCTCCGCCCGCGGGTGACCGTGACCGCGGGCGAGACCCGCGACGGCGTCGACATCCGCGAGCGCCCGCGCCTGGCCCAGGGCGCGGTCGACGAGTACGGCGCCTGGAACCCGGGGTCCGACGACCCCACTGAGCCTGAATCCACCGGTGTGCCGGTAATCGGCGGCCCCGATCATGAGATCGCGGCGTTTGAGTGATCGAGGGCCGCGAAGCGGCCCTCGAT
>NZ_JBFAPC010000334.1:0-1593 GCF_040675535.1 Patulibacter sp. NPDC049589
CTCGGCCGTGAGGCGGTCGATGATCGCCTTGAGCTCCTCGTCCGGGAGGCTGCCGAGGTCGGGAAAGGTGTCGTCCATGGTGTGAGGGTGCTCCTACCGCGGCCCCGTTGAGCTCGATGGCCCGCTCGATCGCGTCGGCCGAGACCGGGACGCAGCCGTGCTGGAACGCGGCGCCGAGCAGCAGGAGGTTCGCGGGCATGTGGTCGCGGAAGAGCGCCTCGGCGAGGCCCTGGGCGTCGATCCGCAGGCCGTCCTCCGCGCGGGTCGCCGCGTCGATCCGGCCGAGCGAGAGCCGCGGCGACGGCGTGCGGACGGCGGGGTCGGTGACCATCCCGGCGGTCGGGACGCGCGAGACGCTGGTCACGGCGACCGTGCGCTCCGGGTCGCAGACGCGCAGCGTCGCGTCCGCGGCGGCGCCGAGCAGGTCGAGGCCGAGCAGCAGGTCGGCCGACGCCGCGGTCGCGCGCAGCTGGCCGTCGATCGGGGCCGGGCCGATCCGGACGTCGGAGAGCACCGGGCCGCCCTTCTGGGCGAGCCCGATCTGCTCGAGCCCCGCGGCGTGCAGGCCGTCGAGGTGCGCGGCCATCTGGAGGACCTGGGACACGGTGACCACCCCGGTGCCGCCGACGCCCGGCATCCGGATCAGGACGTCGACGGACACCCGGCGGACGGGGTCGGGCAGCGCCACCGGCGGGGGTCCGTCGGTCCCGGGGTGCGCGAGCGCCCGGACGGCGCCCTTCGCGGGGATCACCGTCAGGAACGAGGGGCAGTCGCCCTGCAGGCACGACCGGTCCTGGGTGCAGGAGCTCTGGTGGATCTGCGTCTTGCGGCCGAACACCGTCTCGACCGGCTGGACCGAGAGGCAGGTCGAGGCCTCGCCGCAGTCGCCGCAGCCCTCGCAGACGCGCTCGTTGATCGCGATCCGCTCGGGCGGGGTCGGCAGCTCCCCTCGCCGGCGCAGGCGGCGCTCCTCGGTCGCGCAGCGGTCGTCGTGGATCAGCACGGTCACGCCCGGGACGGCGGCGAGCTCGGCCTGGACGTCCTGGAGGTCGTCGCGGTGGCGGACGGTCGCGGACGGGTCGAGCGATACGCGGTGGTAGTCGCCGGGCTCGGGCGTCGTCACGACGACGCGGGCGACGCCCTCGAGCGCGAGCCACCGCGTCAGCGCCGGGATCGCCAGCTGGCCCTCCGGGTGCTGGCCGCCGGTCATCGCGACGGCGTCGTTGTACAGCAGCTTGTAGGTGACGTTCACGCCGGCCGCGACCGCCGCGCGGATCGCCAGGGAGCCGGAGTGGTGGAACGTGCCGTCACCCATGTTCTGGACGACGTGCTCGTCGTCGGTGAACGGCGACAGGCCGATCCACTGGGCGCCCTCGCCGCCCATCTGCGGCATGCCCAGCAGCGTCCCGCGCCGGTCGTCGTCGAGCGCGACCATCGTGTGGCAGCCGATGCCGACGCCGACGAGGACGTCCGCGGGCGCCTTGGTCGAGACGTTGTGCGGGCAGCCGGAGCAGAAGTACGGGGTGCGGGCGGGCAGGGCCTCGCCGGGGACGACCGCCGGGCCGCCGTCGGGGCCGGGCGTCCCGGCCGGGG
>NZ_JBFAPC010000335.1:0-1486 GCF_040675535.1 Patulibacter sp. NPDC049589
CGGGCCGACGAAGACCACGATCTCGCCGGCGGGGATCGTCAGCGAGAAGTCCTCCACCGCAGGGGCGGCGCTCCCGGGGTAGTGCTTCGTGACGCCCTGCAGATCGATCGGCACGGCGGTGCCGGCCGCCATCGCGTCGCGGAGGCCGGTCGGGGTGCTGGAGTCAGGCACGGATCCCCTTCGAGATGGTGGCGCGGCCGAGCAGGGCGAGGAGCCCGTCGAAGACCAGCGCGATGACGATGATGCCGACGGTGCCGACGACCACCTGATTCAGGGCGTTCGCCCCGCCGAGCTGCCCGAGGCCGGCGAAGATGAACTCTCCGAGGCCCGGGCCGTTGACGTACGCGGCGATGGCGGCGATGCCGACGATCAGCTGCGTCGCCGTCCGCAGGCCGGCGAGGATCACCGGCCAGGCGATCGGCAGCTCGACCCGGACGAGGCGGCGCACCGGCCCCATCCCGAGCCCCTTGGCGCTGTCGAGCACGAGCGCGTCCACCTCTCGCAAGCCGGTGATCGTGTTGCTGACGATCGGGAGCAGCGCGTAGAGGACGAGCGCGACGACCACCGGCACCACCCCGAGCCCGAGGATCGCGAGCAGGATGCCGAGCAACGCGAACGACGGGAACGTGAGGAAGAGCCCGGCGACGGTCAGCGTGATCGCCGCGGCGACCGGCGACCGGTAGGTGAGCACCCCCAGCGCGACCCCCACCACCATCGCGATCCCGGCGGAGAGCGCGACCACCCAGACGTGACCCCAGGCGAGCTGGAGCACCGAGTCGGAGTTGTCGCGCACGTACGTGACGAGCGTGGATGCGAGCGGGGGAAGCGGCAAAGGGGGACGATCTGGTGCGTCGGCGCGGTCGGGCGACACCCGACCGCGCCCTGGCCGGGACGCGGCCGGGGCGGCGGAGTGGACACCGAGTGGCTACCCGGGAGCCGGGTGTCGCACACAACGGCGGCGGGATCGGCCGCCACGCCGGCCGCCGCCGGACGGCCGCCGGGTCACCCGAGACGCGAGGGCGCTCGCCTCGGCCGCTCGGAGGCACCGGGCGCTGCCGAGAGGCCGCGAGCGATCGGCGTCGTGTCCGCGGGCTCATGTCGCTGGTGAATGGATCCATTCGCCAGCGACATGGCGTCGCACCGGACGCGCGATCGCGGAGCCGGCGGGCACGCGCTCGGCCGGCGGCGCGCACCGGACGGACCGTGGTGGCGGCGCGCGCGACGGTGCCCGGACGACGCGTCACACTGTGACCGTGAGCGCGGGAGCCCCGACCGATCCCCTGTCCGCGGACGGGGCGCACGCCGCGAGCGTCCCGCTCGACGACGCCGTCCGGCTCGATCACGAGGCCGTCGACGGCGTCCCGCACGACGTGTCGAGGGGCGCGACCGCCCCGGCCGGCCCGGGCGTGCACCACGGCGACGCGGGCCACGACGGGGCGCCCGGCGCGACCGCGGCCGCCCCGGGCGCCGAGGACCCGGCCGCTCC
>NZ_JBFAPC010000336.1:0-1417 GCF_040675535.1 Patulibacter sp. NPDC049589
TCTACGTCAACTGGTTCCGCAAGGACGCGGACGGCCGGTTCATCTGGCCCGGCTTCGGCGAGAACTCCCGCGTCCTCGAATGGATCTTCCGCCGCACCGAGGGCAAGGCCGAGGCCGTCGAGACCCCCATCGGTCTCGTCCCGAAGGCGTCGGACCTCAACGTCGACGGCCTGGACATCACGCCCGAGGCGCTCGAGGGCCTGCTGACGGTCGACGAGGCCGCCGTGGCCGCCGAGCTCCCGCAGATCGAGGAGTACCTCGCCACCTACGGCGACGCGCTGCCCGCTGAGATCACGGCGCAGCTCGACGCGCTGAAGGCGTCGCTGAGCGCCTGAGCACCCGCCCGGCGTCGCCGGGCGACCCGAGGCACCCGAACGCCGCCGGCTCCCCGGCGGCGTTCGTCGTTCCGGGGTGGTCCCGTCGTCGGAGTACGGGACGGCCGGCGTGGGTGGTACGCACGCTCGGGGCGACAGAGTCGTTCCCGCGCCCGCGCGCGTAGGAGCGCTGGAGCGCCGCTGGGGTCCGGCGGAGGAGCGCGGCGGAGAATCCCTCGGGAATCGCGTCCCGAGGGCCCCAGCGGGGCCGCAACGGCGCCGAGGCGGGACGGGAGATCGCCCGCGGGCGGCTCAGAGGCGGATCTGGACCGGGGTGCCGGGCCGGAGGCGGTCGACGAGCCAGCGCACGGCCTCGTTGTCGACGCGGACGCAGCCGTGGGAGCGGGCCGTGCCCAGCGGGTCGTTCAGGCTCGCCCCGCCGCGGCCGTGGATCGCGACGCGGCCCGGGCCGCCGCCGTAGTCCTCGAGGACCTCGGAGTGCGCGCTGAGGTGGATCGCCCAGGGGCCGATGAACCCGTTGGGATCGCGTTGCGCGGCCGCGAACGAGACGGCGAAGAGGCCGCGCGGGGTGGGGGTGGCCGGTGCGCCGACCACCGCGTGGATCGTGCGCCGCAGCCGGCCGCGGCGGTAGACGCGCACGGTGCGGGTCGACGTGCGCACGTCGACCCACCAGATGTTCCGCTTCAGCCGCACGGCCGTGGACGGGATCCAGCCGGCGAGGTCGTTGGGCCTGGCGGTCAGCCGGACCTTCAGCCAGTTCTTGCGCCCGCGGTCGGTGGACTTCCAGGCGAGCACGAGGAGCTCCGTCGTGCGGCCGTCGCCGCCGGAGATGGTCCGGTTGACGCGGCCGACGACCCGTCCGTGCCCCGGGCTCCGCCGCGCGGGGGCCGGGGTCAGGACGCGCGCGATCCAGGCGCCGCCCTTCCGGCTCGGCGGGCGGACGGTGCGCGGGTCGACGCTCGCGTCAGCCGTGTCCGCGTCGGGGTCGGGGTCGGGCTTCGCGGCCGCGGCGCCGACCGCGGCGGCCGCGGGGATGGGGAAGGCCCGGACCGGGAAGGCCGGGGAAGGGGTGCCGGGGAAGG
>NZ_JBFAPC010000337.1:0-1366 GCF_040675535.1 Patulibacter sp. NPDC049589
CAACCCGATGCCGTCGGCACCGCCATCCGTCAGTTCTTGTCGGATCACGCCGTCACCAGGTGTCGACCCAGCGCGCCCCTGGTGCCGCCGCCCGCCGCTCCTGCGCGCTCCGCGGCCCGGGCGCGTCCCCGAGCGTCGCGACGATCCAGCGCCGCGTGTCCACCGGGTCGATCACGTCGTCGAGCTCGAACGCCGTCGCGACGCTCAGGCCCTTCCCGGTCTCGTAGGCCGCGTCCACCATCCGCCGGAACAGCGCCTCGCGCTCCTCGCCCTCCGCGGCCGCGGCGAGCTCGTCGCGGAAGCCGAGGCGGACGGCGCCCTCGAGCCCCATCGGCCCGAGCTCCGACGTCGGCCAGCCGACCGTCGCCAGCGGCACGCGCAGGTGCCCGCCGGCCATCGCCATCGCGCCGAGCCCGTAGGCCTTGCGCAGCACGATCGTCACGAGCGGGACGGAGAGCTTCGCGCCGACGACGAACATGCGCGAGACGTGCCGGACGGCGCCGGTGGCCTCGGACTCCGGGCCGACCATGAACCCGGGGGTGTCGCAGAGGGACACGACCGGCAGTCGGTGCGCGTCGCAGAGCCCGAGGAAGCGCGCGGCCTTGTCCGCCGCGTCGGCGTCGATCGCGCCGCCGAGCCGCGACGGGTCGTTGGCGATCACCCCGTACGGCCGGCCCTCGACGCGGATCAGCGCGGTCACCATGCTCGTCCCGAACCCGGGCCGCAGCTCGAGCACCGTGCCGACGTCCGCGAGCCCGTCCAGCACGCGCCGCACGTCGTAGGCGCGGGTCCGGCTCTCGGGGACGGCGTGGCGCAGCAGGCGCGCGTCGGGCGCCGACCACCGCTCGGCCGGGCCCTGGAAGTACGAGAGGTAGCGCCGGGCGACGTCGACCGCCTCGGCCTCGTCGGCGACCGCGACGTCCACGACCCCGGCGGCGACCTGGACGTCGAGCGGGCCGACGTCCTGGGGCGCGTGCACGCCGAGCCCGCCGCCCTCGATCATCGCCGGGCCGCCGAGCCCGATCGTGCTGTCGGCGGTGGCGATCACGACGTCGCAACAGCCCAGCAGCGCGGCGTTGCCCGCGAAGCAGCGGCCCGCTGCGATCCCGACCAGCGGGACGCTCCCCGACAGCCGCGCGAACGCGTGGAAGGTCGGGACGTCGAGCCACGCGCCGGACGGGACGTCGACGTCGCCGGGCCGGCCGCCGCCGCCCTCCGCGAGGAGGACGACCGGCAGCCCGCGCTGCTGCGCGACCTGGAACATCCGGTCGGGCGATCGGCATCGCCTTCCAGCTCTTCGACGACGTCCTCGACGTCGTCGCCCCACCGGAGCAGACCGGCAAGCCGCGCGGGACGGACCTGCTCG
>NZ_JBFAPC010000338.1:0-1357 GCF_040675535.1 Patulibacter sp. NPDC049589
CCGCGCGATGGGCGTCCTCTGGGAGGCCCTGGGCCGCGACCGCTACGGGATCACGGACGAGAAGGCCCTGCGCTTCCGCTCCGGGGGCCGCTCCCCACCACTGCCGCCCGCCGGCGCGGATCCGTCCGCGTGCCCGGCCGGGCGCCCCGATCACCGATCCCCACGGAGGACCCCATGAACCGCACCACCACCGTCGCCGGCCTGGCCGCGACGACCCTCGCCCTCGCGCTGCCCGCCCTGGCGAGCGCCCACGTCACCGTCCAGCCGACCGAGGCCGCCGCCGGCTCCTACGCGGTGCTGGACGTCCGCGTGCCGAACGAGCAGGACGACAAGGGGACCGTCAAGGTCGAGGTCCAGCTGCCGCCCGGCGTCTCCTACGCCGCGTACCAGCCGGTCCCGAACTGGACCGCGACGATCACCAAGCGCGCCCCCGCCAAGCCGTTCTCGGTCGAGGGCGAGGCCGTCACGCAGGAGGTCGACACGATCACCTGGACGGGGAAGGGCAAGGCCGGCGTGATCGCGCCCGGCCAGTTCCTGCAGTTCCCGGTCTCGCTCCGCGTGCCCGACGGCGCCGAGGGCTCGACGGTCGCCTTCAAGGCCCTGCAGACCTACGAGGGCGGCGAGGTCGTCCGCTGGATCGGCGTGGCGGGCAGCGACGAGCCCGCCCCGACCCTGACGCTCGACGAGGCGGAGGACGAGCACGGCGGCGCGCACGCGGCCGCCGGCGCCGCGGGCGCTCCGGCCACGCCGGCGGCCGCCACGTCCGCGGGCGACGACGGCAGCGACGCGCTCCCGATCGCGCTCGGCGGCGCGGGCCTGCTCGCCGGCCTCGCGGGGCTCGGGATCGCCGTCGCCGGGCGCCGCCGGAACGCCTGAACCCGCCGCCGGAACGGACCACGGTCCGTTCCGGCGAGCGTCCCTCAGGCAGCGTTTACGTGGCGTTCAGTGGGGACGCCCGGTGATGCGCCACAATGCTCCGCATGTCAGGAGCGAACAAGAAGCAGGCGGCGGCCCAGAAGGCGCGCCTCGAGCGGGAGGCGGCCGAGCGCGCAGCCGCGGACCGCACCAAGCGGTTGCAGCTCCTCGGAGGCGCCGTCGGCGTGGTGGTGGTGATCGCGATCGCGATCCTCATCATCAACCCCTTCAAGGACAAGACCAACGGCTCCAAGAAGATCGACGGCATCGCCGGCGTCGCGGAGACGAAGGCGCTGCTCGCGGGCCTGCAGCAGAAGGGCACGCTGCTCGGCAATCCCGACGCCCCGGTCACGATCCACGAGTTCGCGGACGTCAAGTGCCCGGCCTGCCAGCAGTTCGAGGTCAACTCCCAGAAGCAGAACGTCGACGAGCTCGTGAAGAC
>NZ_JBFAPC010000339.1:0-1330 GCF_040675535.1 Patulibacter sp. NPDC049589
GGCGGCCGGCGCGTCCGGGCGGGCCATCGTCAGGTCGGCTGCAGGACGCCCAGGAGCCGCCGGGCGGTCAGCGGCTTGCGCACCGCGCCGAGGACGGTCAGGCCGTCGGCCCGCGCCCGCAGCTCGGCGGCGGCCAGGACCTCGGCCGAGAGCCCGCTGGCGATCACGATCGAGGGCCCGCCGGTGCGCAGGGCGACGAGCCGCAAGAGCTCGACGCCGTCCATCCCCGGCATGTCGAGGTCGCAGACCAGGACGTCGCCCTCGGTGAGCTCGTGCAGGCGGGCGAGCGCGGCCTCGCCGTCCGCGGCCTCGAGGACCGAGCCGACACCCAGGTTCGACAGGATCTGCCGGATCGTGCGCCGCTGGAACTCGTGGTCCTCGACGACGAGCACGGTGCGTTCCGCGAGCCTCATGGGCGCTCCCTCCCGGGATCCTGGTGGTTCAAGTCCTCGGACGACCGCCCGCTCCCGCGGGACGCGCCGGGCAGGAGCCCCAGCGCCCGGCCCCGCAGCACGGCCTCTTCCCGCGACGCCACGCCGAGCTTCGCGTAGAGCGAGCGGGTGTGGGTCTTGATCGTGTTGCGGCTGATGTAGAGGCTGTCGGCGAGCTCGCGCAGGCTGCCCGTCCCCGACAGGGCCCGCAGCACGCCGACCTCGCGGGCGCTGAGCTCCTCGACGCCCGGCACGCCGGCCAGGCCCGCGCCGCGCGCGCCGCCGACCCCGACGAGGACGCGCTCGAGCGCGACGGGCAGGCCGCCGGCGTCGCGGGCGCCGTCCAGGCGGCGCAGGGCGCGCTCGGCCGCGGAGCGCGCGCCGTCGAGGTCGCTCGCCGCCGCCTGGGCGCGGGCGAGCTCCAGCAGCACCGCGGGGATCATCAGCGACGAGTCGCGCCAGCCGCGCACGAGCTCCAGCGCCGCGTGGCAGATCGCGACGGCGTCGTCGGTCCGACCCGCGAGCGTCGCCACCCGGGCCTGGGCGCAGGCGACCGGCAGGGCGTGCGGGGCGCGGCGCAGCGGGCCGTCGTCGCGGGCCGCGACGGCGGACGCGACGAGCCGCTCGGCCGCCTCGAGCTCGCCCCGCTCCGCCGCCTGCAGGGCCAGCACGGCCTGCGGCAGGTAGTCCACGAGCGGCAGCCCGGCGGCGGGCAGCTGGACGTGGCCGGCGCGGGCGCGCTCCGCCAGCGCGGTCGCGTCGGCGTCGCGCCCGGCGACGTGGGCGTGCCAGGCCGCGAGCGCCTCGACGGCCGAGCGCACCGGTGCACCGGCCGGCAGGACCGCCAGGGCGCGGTCCGCGGCCGCCGACGCCGCGCCGACGTCGTCGAAGCAGACGAG
>NZ_JBFAPC010000340.1:0-1315 GCF_040675535.1 Patulibacter sp. NPDC049589
CCCGGCCGCGGCGCCGGGGGGCGGGGGGTGGGGGGAGGCGCTGCGGCCGGGCACGCTCGGCGACGTCGCCGGGACGCGCACCGGCGCCTGGTTCCTGATCACCGCGGTCGCGTCGGCGGTCCTCGCCGGCATCGCCGGGCGCGTCGTCCGCACGTCCGCGGGGCTGCGCGGGCCGGACGCCGGCTGGGCGATCGCCGCGACGGGCCTCGTCGCGCTCCTCGTCGTGGCCCCGGCGCTCGGCGGCCACGCCGTGTCCTCGTCGCCCGCCTGGGCGCTGGTGCCGATCCAGATCGTCCACGTCGCCGGGATGGGCACCTGGCTCGGCGGCCTGCTCGGGCTCGTGCTCGTCCTGCCGGCCGCGATCCGGGCCGTGCCCGACGGCCTCCCGCGCCTGGGTCTCCTGTCCGCGACCCTCCTGCGCTTCTCGCCGCTCGCGCTCGGCTCCGTCGGCGTCCTGACGCTCGCCGGCACGGGCCTCGCGATCCTGCACCTGACGACGCTCTACGACCTCACCGACACCGCCTACGGCCGCGCGATCCTCGTGAAGGTCGTGCTGCTCACTGCCGCCATCGGCGTCGCGGTCGCCCAGCGCGAGTACCTGGTGCCGCAGCTACGCCGGCTGGCGGACGGCGAGGCGCCGGCGGGGGCCGAGGACGACGACCCGCCGGCGGCGTCCGTGGTGCCGGAGGGGGACGAGGAGGACGACGCGGACGACCCGCCACGGCCGCCGTCCCCGGAGACGGCCCGCCACGTGCGCCTCGCCCTGCGGTCCGAGGTCCTCCTGCTCGTCGCCGTCCTCGCCGCGACGGGCGCGCTCGCGGGCTACGCGCCGCCGAAGTCCCTCACGTCGGGTCCCGTCGCCGTGACGCGGCAGGTCCGGGGCGTCGAGCTGCGGCTGACCGTCGACCCGGCGCGGACGGGGCGCAACGCCCTGCGGCTCACCGCCGTCGGCCGGAACGGCGCCCCGCTCCGCGGCGGGCGGGACCTGTCCGTCCGCGCGGTGCCGCCGGGCCGCTCGGGCGGCAGCGACGTGCCGGTCGACGTGCCGGTCGTCGCCGACGGCCCCGGCCGCTGGGGGGCCACGGCGGTCCCGCTCGGCACCCCCGGCGGGTGGACCGTGGAGGTCCGCCTGCGCCTGTCGGCGTTCGAGCAGGTCGAGGCCCGCTTCCCGGTGCGCGTGCGATGAGCCTGCTGCACGTCGTCCTGGGGCTCGCGCCCGCGCTGCTCCTGCTCGCGACGTTGCTGCTCGGGCGCTACCCGGGCGAGTCCGCGCTCGACCGGCTGCGCCGGGCGCGGCGCCCAGCCCGTCGTCCCC
>NZ_JBFAPC010000341.1:0-1289 GCF_040675535.1 Patulibacter sp. NPDC049589
CGAGCAGGTCCGTCCCGCGCGGCTTGCCGGTCTGCTCCGGTGGGGCGACGACGTCGAGGACGTCGTCGAAGAGCTGGAAGGCGATGCCGATCGCCGACGCGAATTGCGCGAAGGCCTCGTCGTCCTCGCCGGCCGCGAGCGCACCGAGGCGGGCGGAGGCCTCGAACAGCGCGCCGGTCTTCAGGTGGCAGCGGTGCAGGTACCGGGCCTCGTCGACCTGCGTGCTCCAGGCGTCCTCGCGCTGGAGCAGCTCGCCCTGGGCCAGCTCGCGGGACGCGCGCGCCAGGACCCGCAGGGCCCGCGCGTCGCCGCCGCCGGCCAGCGTCGCGAACGCGCCGGCGAAGAGCGCGTCGCCCAGGCACGTCGCAGCGGCCCGGCCGTCGCGCGCGAACGCCGTGGGCCGGCCACGCCGCAGCAGACCCGCGTCGAGGACGTCGTCGTGCAGCAGCGTGGCGGTGTGGGTCAGCTCGACCGCCACGCCGGCGCGGACCACGGCCCCGCGGGCGGGGCCGTCGGGGTCGGCCACGGCGGGGCCGCCGACGATGATCGCCAGCAGCGGGCGCAGCCGCTTGCCGCCCGCGGCGACGGTATCCAGGGCCGCGTCGTCGAGGGTCGCGGAGCCAGGCGACGCCATGGGCGGCGTGCATCGGGAGGCGAATCTCACCTTCGACGAGTCGGCCGACCTGACCGCGCTGGCGCGTACGCCGATCGTGGTGGTCTGTGCCGGGGTGAAGTCGATCCTGGACGTGGGCGCCACGCTGGAGCGGCTGGAGACCCTCGGGGTGTCGGTGGCCGGCTACCGGACCCGGCGCTTCCCCGGCTTCTTCATCACCGACGGCGGCTTCGACGTCGACTGGGAGCTGGACTCCCCGGAGCAGGTCGCCGACTTCATCCGGGCCCGCGCCGAGCAGGGCGTCAGCGAGGGCGCCCTGGTGCTGGCCAACCCGCTGCCCACCGACGAGCAGCTCGACCCGGACCTGCACGACCGGACCCTGGCGAGCGGGCTGAGCCTGCTGGCCGAGCAGCACGTCACCGGCAAGGCGGTCACCCCGTTCCTGCTGAGCCACTTCCACTCCAGCACCGAGGGGAAGAGCCTCGAGGTGAACATCCGGATCATCCTGCGCAACTCGGCGCTGGCCGCCCGGATCGCGGCGGCCACCACCGCCGGCTCCAGCGCGCCGGTCGGATTCGCCGTGCCGGCGTGATCGTCGTCGGGGATCTGGTCACCGACGTCCTGGTCGAGGCGAACGGTCCGATCCAGGTCGGCTCGGACACCGATGCGGCGATCC
>NZ_JBFAPC010000342.1:0-1239 GCF_040675535.1 Patulibacter sp. NPDC049589
GTGGGACCACGTCGAGGACCCGGAGCGCGCGGCCGGCGTCCCCCGCGCCCGGCTGCTGGAGCGCGCCGGGGTCGCCCACCGGCGCGGCGACTCCTACGAGCGCTCCGCGGCGCTCCTGCGCGCCGCCGTCGCGGCCAGCCCCGGGGACGACGCCGCGTCCCGCCACCAGCGCGCCGGGTCCCTGCTCCAGCTGGCCGCGGTGATGTGGCAGCAGGGCGGGCAGGACGCCGCCCTGGACGTCAGCGCCGAGTCGCTCGCGCTGCTGCACGACGAGCAGCCCGGCCTGCACCGCGCCCGCGTCCTGGCGTGGCGGGCGAAGCGCCGGATGCTCCAGGGCCGCTACCGCGAGGCGATCCAGGCCGCCCGCGAGACCGCACCGATCGCCGCCGCGCTGGAGGACCACGCCGAGGGCGACGTCCGCAACGCGCTGGGCGTCGCGCTGATCTCGACCGGCGACGTCGAGGCCGGGCGGACCGAGCTGCGGGCGGCACTGCGGATCGCCCGCGACGGCGATCGCGTGCACGACATCTCGAGCGCCTGGGTCAACCACGCCGACGCGATGCACCTGATCGGGCGCTCCGCCGAGGCGGTCGACCTGACGCTCGAGGCGGTCGCGGAGCTCGACCGCCGGGGCGCCCGGCGCGACCTCTGGGTGGAGCTCGCCCTGGGCGAGTTCGCGTTCGCGGCGGGCGACTGGGATCTCGCCCGCGCCCACCTGCGCCAGCCGACGCGGGGCCTCGAGGGCCGGCGGCTCGTCAACCTCCTCATACGCCGCACGGTGATCGCCCTGGCCGACGGTCGCGACGACGACGCGGCCAAGGACCTGGCCCGCATCGCGCCGCTGCTGGACGGCGTCGTCGAGCCGCAGTTCCTCGGGCCGTACGCGGCGGCCGCCGGCGAGCTCGCGCGGCGCTGCGGCGACACCGCGGCGGGCCGCGCGGTGATCGACGAGGCGCTGGACCGGATGGAGTTCTGCACCGAGGACGCCGCGCGGCTGGCCGAGGCCGCGGCCGTCGGCGTGGCGCTGGAGGCCGACGTCGCCGTCCGCGCCCGCGACCGCGGCGAGGACCCGATCGCGGCGGTCGACCGGGCCTCCGCCCTGGCCGAGCGCGTCCGCGCCGCGGCGGAGCCCCACCGGCCCGTGGAGCGCGCGCTGCCTACGCGCACCAGGTTGCCGCGTGGCAGCGGCTGGCCGGCCGGAGTCGTACCCCCAAGCCGACACTCATCACCACGGGGACG
>NZ_JBFAPC010000343.1:0-1219 GCF_040675535.1 Patulibacter sp. NPDC049589
TGAGAAGCGCGCCGCCGCCCGCCGCCGCGCGGCCGCGAAGGCGAAGGCCGCGAAGGCGAAGGACGCGAAGGACGCGGACGAGAAGACCGACGCGGCGGACGCCGACGACGTGCGCGCCGACGAGGCCGCCGCCGCCCCGGACGGTTCCGCGGCCGCCCTGCTGGGCAGCAGCGCGCTGCTGACGACCCCCGGCTCGGTGCCGGGCCTCTTCATCGAGAAGTTCCGGATCCCGCCGTTCCTGCTGCCGATCTACCAGGCCGCCGGGGTGCAGTACGGCGTGCGCTGGGAGGTCCTCGCCGCGATCAACGAGATCGAGACGGACTACGGCCGCAACCTGTCGGTGTCCACCGCCGGCGCGGTCGGCTGGATGCAGTTCATGCCGGCGACGTGGAAGACCTACGGCGTCGACGCCGACGGCGACGGCCGCGCCGACCCGATGAGCCCGGTCGACGCGATCTTCGCCGCGGCCCGGTACCTGCGGGCGGCCGGGGCCCAGGACGACGTGCGCAAGGCCGTCTTCGCCTACAACCACGCCGACTGGTACGTCGACTCCGTCCTCCTGCGGGCGCGCCTGATCGGCGGGCTGCCCGCGCCGCTGGTCAGCGCGCTGACCGGCCTGACCCAGGGCACGCTGCCCGTCGACGGGGCCGTCGCCGCGTCCGACGACGACGCCCGCGACACCGCGGCCGCGTCCGAGGCCGGCGACCCCGTCTGGGGCGCCCGGCCCGGCGACGACCGCGCCGCCCAGCTGACGGCCGACGCCGGCACCCCCGTGGTCGCCGTCCAGGACGGCACCGTCGTGTCGACGGGCGACGACGACACGATGGGCCGCTGGATCCGGCTGCGCGACGTCTACGGCAACGTCTACACCTACGCGCACCTCGGGCGGGTCGCCCGCACGTACGCCGCGCCGCGCTCGCTGGTCCCCGCCCGCGCGACGCTGCCGAAGGCCGACCCGACCCCAACGCTTCCCGCGAGCGCCGGAGAGCACCCGACCGCACCGGCCGAGGCAGCGCCGACGTCCCCGCTCACGAGCACGACGCCGTCGCCGCTGGTCGGGGCGACGACGCTCGGCGGCTCCGCCGCGGCGGGCGCGCCCGCCTCCGGCGCCACGGGCCCTGCGACCCCCGGCACCGCGACCACGGCCGGCACCGCCGGCACCGCGACCACCGCCGGCACCGCGACCACCCCCCGCGATCGGAACAGCGTCGGGTAGGGG
>NZ_JBFAPC010000344.1:0-1203 GCF_040675535.1 Patulibacter sp. NPDC049589
CTCCCGACCCCCCGGCCCCACCCGCCGCCGGCCCCCCCGGCGGCGCGCCCGCCCCCCCGCCGGGGGCGGCGGCCGCGGTGCCGTGGCCGCTGGGGGGTGCCCCGGCGCCGGACCACGGCCTCGGGCGCGCCACTCCGGCGGGCCCCGGCCCACCGTCGACGTCCGCGGGGCCGGATCCCGAGCGGGCGCTCGCCGAGAACGCCGCGGCGATGCTCGGCAGCGCCCGCCGCGTGTCGCTGTGCGAGGACGACGCCCACGACGCGGTCCAGGCCGCCGCCGAGCGGTTCCTCAAGCACCGCGAGCGCGTGGACCCCGAGACGGTCACCGGCTGGCTCGTCACCGTCGCGCGCAACGAGGCGCTGCGGGTCCGCGAGCGCCGGATCCGGACGGGCGCGATCGACGACGACGACCGCCGGCTCGTCCACGGCGGCGACGGACCCGACGACCTCGCGGTCCGCGAGGAGGAGGTCGCGCTGGCCCGCGAGGCGCTCGCCCGGCTGAAGCCCCAGGAGCGCCTCGCGCTGTGGATGCAGGCGGAGGGCCGCAGCTACGACGAGATCGCGGAGGAGCTGTCGTGGACGAGGACGAAGGTCAACCGCTCGATCACGGAGGGCCGCGCCAGCCTGCGCAAATCGCTCGCGGGCATCGCGACGGGGGAGGGCTGCGCGATCGCCGGGCCGCGGATCGACCGCCTCGCCGCCGGCGGGGCCTCGGCCGAGGACCTGCGGGAGCTGCGCCCGCACCTGCGCCGCTGCGCCGGGTGCCGCGGCCGGCTGCGGCGGGCCCGCGGCGCCCGCTGGGGCGTGATGCCGCCGTTGCTGGTGGCGTGGCTGCCGTGGGCGGGACGCGGCGGGACGGTGGCCCCGCCCGCCGGCCGGGGGCGGCTGACCGAGGCGGTCGCCGAGCGGCTGGCGTCGGTCCTGCCGGCGACCTCCGGCGCCGTCGGCGAGGCGGGCCTGGCGCTCACGACGGGGCTGGCGGTCGTCGCCTTGGGCGCGGGCGTGGTCACCGGCGGCGTGAGCGCCACGGACGACGACCGCGAGGCGCGCGAGACGGAGCGGCGCGCACCGGGGCGCACGACGACGGCGGCGGCGCGGCGGAGCACGGCGCCCGCGGCCGCCGTGCTGACGACCGCCGGCACCACGCTGCGCACGACCGCCGCGTCGTGGTCGGCCGCGCGCCGGCGCGCGGAGGAGGCGGCCC
>NZ_JBFAPC010000345.1:0-1132 GCF_040675535.1 Patulibacter sp. NPDC049589
CAGGCGGTGGTGGCGGTCTCCCAGCAGAAGTGCGAGAGCTCCCGCGCGACCGCGATCGCGACGATCGCGGGCCGCTTCCCACGCTCGACCTCGAGGCGCTGCCAGCGACCGTAGAGCCGTCGTTGCGCGCGCCACGCACAGTCGATCGCCGCGGCCGGCGCGTCCTGCTGGCGGCGCTTCAGGGTGCTGCTCATCCGCGGCGGCTTGCGGTAGTGCCAGGCCGCCTCGACCAGCAGTCGGCGGGCGTGCACCGATCCGGCCTTGGTGATCGAGCCCTGACGGCGCTTCTCGCCGGAGGTGTTCTCCGACGGCACGATCCCGAGGAACGCGGAGAGCATGGTCGGCTTCTTGAACCGTTCGAAGTCGCGGACCTCGGCGCACAGCCCCAGCGCGGTCAGCGTCGAGATGCCACGCATGCACCGCAGGCGGGTCACTTGGTCGGTGAAGACGCAGTTCGCGGCGACCTGCTCGATCGTGTGGTCCAGTTCGTCGCGGCGGGCGAGCAGTGTGTCGTGGGCGTGGAGGTAGTCCTGGAACGTCGCTTCGCTGGCGGGGTCGGAGAAGCGCAGCGTGTTGAGCCAGTCGCGGTGCGCCATCGTCCACGCCTGCGCCGGTCCGGTCCAGTAGATCTCCCTGCGCAACAGCAGCTTCCCGATCCGGTGGCGGGCACGCATCAGATCACCACGGACATCCTCCCTCGCGCGGATCAGGTCGCGCACGTTCTCCTGCTGAACGGTCGGGACCGTGACCTCGGTCAGCTGACCTGCGGCCAGCAACCTGGCGAGCTTCATCGCGTCCCTGGCGTCGGTCTTGATCCGCGAGCCCGGCCCCGCGGTCGGGAGCAGACCCGGTGCACAGACCCGCATGTCGATGCCGCTGTCGCGGCCCCGACGCACGAGGCCGTAGCCGGTCGGTCCGGCCTCGTAGACCGCCCGCACCGGGCCCTCCAGGCCGGCGAGGTACGGCAGCACCTCGTGCGGCCGCCCGTAGATCGTGTTCTTCTGGATCTCGCCCGTGGCGTCGTCGACGACCGCGATCGCGGTCCTCTTGGCGTGCACATCGAGTCCCACCCAGCGCGTACCGTTGCTCATGGCCGGTGACCTCCATCGTTGTGGTCACGCCGCAGCCCGCT
>NZ_JBFAPC010000346.1:0-1119 GCF_040675535.1 Patulibacter sp. NPDC049589
CGGCGGCCCGGCAGGCCCGCTGGGGCCCGCCGGCGGCGGCGCACCGGGAGCCGGGGCGACCCGGCTGCTGCGGAGCACGATCTCGAAGTCGTCGTCGGGGGCGGCGGACGGCCGCGCGGAGGCACCGTCGGCCGGCCCGCCGCCGGTGGCGATCCGCAGGGCGTCGGAGGCGGCGGCGGCCAGCGCGCCGGCCGACGGGTAGCGATCGTCGGGATCGACGGCGAGCCCCCGTAGCATCACGGCGTCGAACGGACCGAGCTCGGGCCGGCGCTCGCTCGGCCGGGGACGCGGTGCCGAGCCGTGGGCGGCCATCCGCGCGGCGGTCCCGCCCGAGAACGGCGGCGCGCCGGTCATCGCCGTGAGCAGCGTCGCGGCCAGGGCGTAGACGTCGGAGCGCACGCCGACGGGGCGCTGCTCGAGCACCTCGGGCGCGAGGTAGTCGACGCTGCCGACGACCATCCCCGACGCGGTCAGCTCGTCGCCGGCGTCGACCTCCTTCGTCAGCCCGAAGTCCCCCAGCCGCGCGATGATCCGCCCGCCGTCGTCGGAGAGGAAGACGTTCGCCGGCTTCACGTCGCGGTGCAGCACGCCCTTGCCGTGGGCGTGGTCGAGGGCCGCGCCGACCTGGACGACGACGTCGACCGCCAGGCGCAGGTCGAGCCGCTCGTGGCTCCGCCGCAGGCGCGATCGCAGGTCCTCCCCGTCGATCAACGCCATCGCGATCCAGGGGCGACCGTCGGCGACGCCGGCGTCGTGGACCGCGACGACGTTGGGGTGGTCCAGGCGGGCGGCCAGCCGGGCCTCGCGCTCGAACCGCTCGTGGAACGCCGGGTCGTGGGCGCGCTCCGCCTGCAGCACCTTGAACGCGACGCGCCGCCCGAGGCGGACGTGCTCGGCCTCGAAGACGACCCCCATGCCGCCGCGCCCGAGGGGGCGGATGATGCGGTAGCCGTCGACGAAGTCGCCTGGTTGGAGGTCGGAGATCACGGGACGCACACCCGGCGGGCCCGCCGCCGGTGCCGGGATCCTAGTCGCGGGTCGCGGCGGCACAACCGCCATCCGACCGATCCGGCGGCCCGCGCGGCCCGCGCGGCCCGCCGCCTGGACGCGCACCGCCCG
>NZ_JBFAPC010000347.1:0-1086 GCF_040675535.1 Patulibacter sp. NPDC049589
CGAACGCGCTCTTCGCCCGCGTCCGCGAGGACCTCGGCGAGGTCTCCCACCAGGCCGTCTACGACGTCCTGCGGGCCCTCACCACCGCCCGCCTCATCAGGCCACCTCCACCAGGGTCGGGTCGGACTTGCGGGCCTTCTTGCGGCTCGCGACGATCGGGGCGTCGGGGTCGGGGACCTCGGCGCGGGGGCGGTCGATCTCCAGGGCGAGCTCGCGGAAGGCCTCGGCGGCGCGGCCGTCGGGCTTGCGGATCACGAGCGGCACGCCCTCGGTCGTGGCGTCGTGGAACCCGGAGCGCATGGGGATCTGGGCCTCCAGCAGCGGCGCGTCGAGCTCGGGGAGCGCGTCGTTGAGCGTCTGGAAGGTGTTGCGGCGGACGTCCACGTTGTTGCGCAGCAGGCCGAGCGTCTCGACGCTGACCCGGCGCTTGCGGAGCGTCGCGAGCGTCGTCAGCAGCGTCGACGCGCCCTTGTACGCGTTGCGGTCGATCATCGAGATCGGGACGAGCACCTCGTCGGCGGCGACGAACGCGTTGACGGTCAGCAGGCCGAGGTTCGGCGGGCAGTCGATCAGCACGTAGTCGTACGCGGGGATCGTCTCGGTCAGCGCCTCGGCGAGGAACTCCTCGCGGCGGACCTGCGACACGAGCGTCAGCTCGACGTCGGCCATGCGGCCGTCGCCGGCGAGCAGGTCGACCGCGGGGGCGACGTCGCACAGCAGGGCCGGGTCGGCCTCGGCCTCGCCGAGGAAGACGTCCGCGATCGTGTGCGGCGCGTCCTCGGGGTCGTGACCGAGCATCGCGGTGGTGTCGAACTGCGGGTCGGCGTCGACGACCAGGGTGCGGCGGCCGGCCTGGCCGAGCGCCACGGCCAGGTTCACGGTCACGGTGCTCTTGCCCGCGCCGCCCTTCTGGTTGGCGATGGCGATCACTCGGGTCATCGGATGGCGTCCTTCGAGGTGGGGTGCGGAGTCGGCCCGTCGCGGGCGGCGGCCGGCCGGTACGCGGGGGTGGAGCCGTAGAAGGCGATCCGCTCCTTCGCCCACGCGACCGACGCGGTCAGCTCCTCCTCGGTGTCGCCGATCGCC